>CANQHB010000073.1 GCA_947623755.1 uncultured Bacilli bacterium
AAAAATAGCCAAACACAAAGAGTTTGGCAAGCGATTTAATAAAATGATTTATCATTTAATTAAATCTTTTTTTATTTCTTTCCTCTTTTCAAATGCGATTAAATATGTTATAATTTAATCGTGAAAGGAAAATATCTATGAATTATGAAAAAAGAATTTTATCTTTATTTAAAAATGGTTATTTAACTGCTAAAGAAGTAACTAAAAATGGTATTCCAAGATTTTATTTAACTAAACTTTTAAAAGAAAATAAAATTGAAAGAATAAGTCGAGGAATTTATATTAAAAAAGATGAAATACCCGATGAATTTATTATTTTACAAAGTAAAAGCAAAAATTCAGTTTATTCTCATGAAACTGCTTTATATTTACATGGCTTTTCTGAGCGAATCCCTATTAATTATGATTTAACTGTAAATAGTGGATATAATGGTTCTTTACAAAAAATGCCTAATGTAAATTTATTTTATACTAAAAAAGAATTAGTAAATCTAGGAATAATTGACTATAAATTATCTAGTGGTAATTTTATTAAAGTATATAATTTAGAAAAAACAATTTGTGATATTATCAAACATAAAAAGAAAATTGATGCCGAGATTTATAACAAAGCTATCCGTAAATATTTTTATAGCAAAAATAAAAATACTATTAAATTATATGATTATGCTAAAAAAATGCATATTTATGATAAAGTTCGCGCTATTTTTGAAATCTTTGCATAATAAAAAAATAATTACTAAAATAACAGTATTCTAAAATGAAGGCAACATAGCCTTTTTTATTTTGTAAAACTTTTGTAAAATATCTCATTTTTTTAATTAGGCGAACACTTAAATCTTTACAAAGAACCTAACATTTGGTAATATTATGGTAAGCAGTGGTACATTGTGGTAGAAAGTGGGGGATTTAAAATGTTCATGGGCTGTCATTATCACAACATTGATGATAAAAACCGTCTTGTTATACCCTCTAACTATCGTAGTAGTTTAGGAGAAACATTCGTTATAACTCGCGGTTTAGAAAAATGTTTATACATTTATACTGAAGCCGAATGGCAAAAGATAGTTGATAAATTAGCTACTTTGCCATTTACTAAAAAAGACGCTCGAATATTTATAAGGTCATTCTTTTCTGCCGCTGCTAGTTGCAATCTTGACCGTCAAGGTCGCATAAATATTACTCCCAACCAGGCCATTTACGCCGATTTAACTAAAGAATGTGTGATAATCGGCGCCAATGACCGTCTTGAAATTTGGTCTAAAGAAAACTGGGATAAATTTAATGCTGATTATAGCGCAACCTTAGAAAATGTCGCTGAACATTTATTTAATGGAGACGACTATGCTGCATTATAGTGTCATGCAAGAGCTTGCAATTACCTATCTAAATTTAAAAGAAGACGGCATATATGTAGACGCCACACTCGGATATGCTGGAGATAGTAGTCTTATTTTAAAAAGAATAAAAAAGGGCTTTCTTTTCGCCTTTGATGCGGATACTGAAGCTTTAGAGTATTCGCATCAATTACTTAGTGGTATCGCTTCTAATTTTAAATTAATTCATGCCAATTTTGCTAATTTAAAAGAAGAACTAGCCCAAAATAATTGTTATGAAGTTGATGGCTTTCTCTTTGATTTAGGATTATCTAGTCCTGAAATTGATAATAAGGACCGGGGATTTAGCTTTATGCAAGACGCACCCTTAGATATGCGCATGAACCAAGAGGACAAGTTAGACGCTAAATATATCGTGAACAATTATTCTGAATCTAAGTTAGCCCAAATATTCTTTACGTACGGCGAAGAAAAACTAAGTAAAAAAATTGCTAGTGGAATAGTTAAATATCGTGAAAATAAAAATATTGAGACCACTCTTGAACTAGTAGATATTATTAAATCAAGTGTTGGGGCCAATTATTTTTATAAAAATCATCCTGAACGAGTTATTTTTCAAGCTATTAGAATTGAAGTTAACCATGAATTAGAAAGCATTGAAAAAGCTTTAGAATCCGCCATTAAAATGCTTAAAAAGGGTGGTCGAATATGTGTAATAACTTTCCATTCCCTAGAAGACCGCTTAGTTAAAAACATTTTTAAAAAATATAGTGAAGTACCCGAAATATTTAAAGGTTTCCCTGATATTCCTGAAGAGTATCAACCTTTAATTAAAATAATAAATAAAAAGCCACTTTTACCTAGTCCCGAAGAAATAAAAGAAAACTCTCGGAGTAAAAGTGCTAAATTACGAGTGATAGAAAGGATATGATTATATGCGTTCTAAAAAAGTAAAAAGATACAAAATATTAAAGAAGGATAAACTAATGATTTCTCTTTTAGTTTTATTTGGTTTTATTATCATGCCCGCTTCTTGGGTTTATACTAAAGCCTTACTTTCTGAATCTAATATTGAATTAGAGCGTATTAAATCAAAAATCGACAAACAAAATGACCGTAATGAAGCTTTAGGCATGCAAATAGATGAACTTGCCAGCATTGATAACATTCAAAGTATTGCTAGTCTTGCTGGTTTATCGTATAATAATAATAACATTAAAAATATAACTGACTAGAAACAGGAGTGCTTATGAGAAAAAAAAGTAGCAAATTAACCATTAGTAAATTATTTGTTTTAGTCTTTTTTTTCGCTTTTTTAATGGCTATAATTAAACTCGGTTATGTGGCTTTAAGTACTAATGTTGATGGCTTAAACTTAACTGAATTTGCAAATAATCGTAACACGGCCAAAAAAACTTTATATGCTTCCCGGGGTACTATTTACGATGTAAATGGTGAAACTATTGCGACTAACGCTAACTCTTATACGTTAATCGCTTATTTAAGTGCTTCTCGTACTACTAATCCTGAAAATCCCCAACATGTTGTGGATAAAGAACAAACAGCTAAAGCTTTATCCGAAGTTTTAGACATGGATTATGAATATGCATTAAGTCGTCTTAATACTAAAAATGCTTACCAAGTCGAATTTGGTTCTAAAGGCCGTAATATTTCTGAAAATAAAAAGGTCGAAATTGAAGCCTTAGCTTTACCAGGTATTGGTTTTTCAGAAGGCTCTAAAAGATATTACAAAAACTCTAAAATGGCTTCCTATATTGTTGGTTATGCCAAAGCTAATGATAAAGGTGAAATTGTAGGGGAAATGGGCGTTGAAGGTTATTATAACGATATTTTAAAAGGAACCGATGGTTATACTGAATATCAAAAAGACGCCTATGGTTATCAAATGGGTGAGCCTTATGTTATTGAACCTGTAAGTGGTAGTGACATTTATTTAACTATCGATTCCGGTATTCAATTAATTTTAGAAGACGCGGTCCATAACTTAGAAGAAAACAATAACTTTAGTTGGTTTACTTTTTCTGTAATGGACGCTAAAACAGGGGCTATTGTTGGTAGTGCCTCTAGTCCGAACTTTAATCCTAATACTTTGGAAGGCCTAACTAATTATGTAAATCCTTTAATTGGTTATACCTATGAACCTGGTTCTACTATGAAAATTTTCTCTTGGTTAGCGGCTATGGAAAATGGGGTTTATGATGGTAATGAAGAATTTACTTCCGGTTCTGTTCATGTAAGTGGGGCCACTATTCGTGATTTTAATACCGCCGGATGGGGTTCTATTACTTTTGACCGTGGTTTTGCTTACTCATCTAATGTTGGAGCGACTTATTTAGCTTTAAAATTAGGTACTAAAAAATTGCAAAGCTTTTATGAAAACATGGGCTTTGGTAAAAAAACTGGGATTGAACTTCCTGGTGAGGAACCTGGGACTATTCGGATGAAATATGAGTCTGAACTTGCGACCGCTTCTTTTGGTCAAGGAATTACTACCACGCCTATCCAAACTTTACAAGCTTTATCAACCATCACCAATGATGGCATAATGTTAAAACCTTATATTGTCTCTAAAATAGTTAACGAAAAAGGGGAAGTAACTTATGAAGGCAAACGAACGGAATTAGGTCGTAAAGTATCAAGTGAGTCCATTACTAAAATAAGAAGTCTTATGAATGACGTTGTCTATGATGGCTTAACTACTATTTGGCGCCCTAATAATGTGACGATGATTGGTAAAACAGGAACTGCCCAAATTGCTCGGCCTGGTGGTGGTTACTTAAGTGGTTCTACTAATTATATCCGTTCTTTTGCCGGTATTTTTCCTGGCGATAACCCTAAATATATCATCTATGTTTCTGCAAAACAAATCGATGGTGGGGCCGCGGCCGTTGCTAAAGTAGTTACCAAAGCGGTTGAAAGCATTGCTAATTATTCCAATATAACTGAACAACCATCTGAAATGGATTTATCCCAAATTATCACTTTAAAAAATTATATCAGTTCGAATATTGAAGAAATAAAAACCAATCTTATTGCTAAAGATTTAATTCCTGTTGTAATTGGTGATGGTAAATATATCATTAATCAGTTCCCGCTTAACAATTCTAAGGTTTTAGTCGGAAGTAAAGTTTTCTTACTTACTGATAGTAAAAATTATCTCATGCCAGATATTACTGGATGGAGCACTAATGACGTTATGAATTTCTGCAACTTAACTGGTCTTCAATATAAATTTACCGGTTTTGGTCGGGTTGCTAGTTTCAATTTTGCTATAGATACCCTTATTGATTTATCTAAAACTTTAGAAGTAACTCTTGCATAATTTAAGCCAATTTCACCATATTAAGAATGGTGATACAATTTGAAAAAAATAAATAACTATTTTAAATCTTTTAATGGTAGTGAAAATCATCTTGATTACTTAAAATATGGCCTTTTTAATGACCGGGGTTATAACTTTGAAGCTAATCTAAAAGTTTATAATGAAGAAGAAGTTACCAAATCTAAATGCAATCTAACTAAACATAATAATATTCGCTAAAATTATTTAGCGGATTT
>CANQHB010000074.1 GCA_947623755.1 uncultured Bacilli bacterium
TTCTGTATTCATCACTAATCACCTAAACCTTTTCTATTCTAAATATAATACTACCATAATTATTAAGTTTTTGCAAGGCTAAGCACATGAAAAAAAGTAGTAAATAATACTACTAATTCTTTCCATATCCTTTTTTCTGATAATATAAAAATAATTCTTTAAACCGATTAAAATGCACCACTTCTCTTTGTCTTAAGAATAATAAAACTCTAATCACATCTTCATCGGTAGCTAAATCAATTAAATTTTCATATACTGCTCTAGCTTTTTGTTCCGCGGCCATATCTTCACTAATATCAGCTAAAGGGTCTCCTGTAACCGCAAAATATTTTACCGTAAATGGTACTCCATTTGCGTCTGCTGGATATGTTCCTTTACCATGTTCTGCAAAATATCCTCCTAGTCCGGCTTTTTCTAATTCTTCCACTGTGGCATCTTTGGTAAGTTGATGAATCATCGTGGCAATCATTTCGCAATGTCCTAATTCCTCGGTTGCAATATCATTAAGTAAGGCTTTTCCATAATCATCTGGCATACTAAATTTTTGTGAAAAATATCTTAATGCCGCGGCCAGTTCACTATTAGCTCCTCCAAATTGACTAGCTAAATATTTAGCCATCTTTAAATCTTTTTTCTGAATATTAACCGGATAATTAGTGTGTTTTATATACTTAAACATACATACTACCTCCCATATTATCCCAAGGCCAAGGAGAATTTAACCAATCATATTTTGTTCCTTTATCTTTTGTAACAGTAAGTGGCCCATAAGCTTTCGTATATTCTTTTACTAAATCTTTTTTCTCTTCACTATATTTTTTAAATTTTTCAAAGTATTCTTTATTATCCGGATGAATGTCTAAATATAAATTTAAGTCTGTTAAAATAAATGCTAAAGCTTCAATCCGATATAATAATTTTTCTCTTTCTGTTTTTGGGGTTAATTTAAAATAAGTTAAATTTTTATAAGGAATATATTCATTTTTAAAACTATTCCCTCTTAAGAATGCTTCCATCGGTTCTAATAAATTAGGGTCCCGATTAAAATTCACATCTGGCATAAAAAGTGACATATTAATGTCAAAATTGTTATCTTCAAATAACACTATAATTACCTCCTACATTATAGTATGTCGCATTCTTTAATTGGTCTAGACAATAACCCAAATTTAAAAAAACTATCAAATTATTTTTTGATAGTCTTATTATTTGTCTTCTTATTAGTTTTACTTCCAGTCTTAGAAGGACTTTTTTTCTTTGAGTTATTTTTCTTACCATTATTTTTACTGCTTTGTCCTTTGCTACCCTTCTTAGGAGAAGTTTTCTTTTTCGAATTATTAGTTTTTGAATTACTTGTCTTTAAATTATTTTTCTTTTTAGTTTGACTAGCAGGATTCTTTGCCTTTGGTTTAGCATTATTTTTGTTAGTAACATTCGTCTTACTAACATTTTGTTCTAACTTCTTATCATTTTTCTTTGTATCTTTTTCTTCAGGCTTAACTTCTTTTAATTTTGGTAATTCAATTACTTCCTTCTTTATTTCTTTATTATTTGTTATCTCCTTTATTTCTATTTTCTTAGTTTCTTTTGGTTTTACTGGTTCTTCTTTTTCATTTACCTCACTTACTAAAGGAGCATTATCATTCTTAGTTGTAACTTCTTTCATAAATAACTTTCTAAATACGAAATTATCTTTTAATTTTGTCTTTTCTTTTTCTTTTCTTGGTGCCTTTTCTTTTTGTGTTTTTTCAATAACCGGCTTAATCTCTTCTTCTACTTTCACTTCTTTTTCTAATGGCTTTTTCTTAAAGATATATTTAGCTAAAAATTTCTGAATACCTATCCAAAACATTGTAATTATGATACAAGCTAGCGTTATAAAATAGGCACTTATTAATGCGATAAAAAATATATCTATTGTATCATATTTTCCCATGTTTTACCTCCTTAGCTATTCTTTAAGCTTCTTTCGTTTCTTCTATTTTCGGTGTATAATAAACCACTTCTAATTTTTTATCATTTCTAGTTAAATAAATAGTTCCTTCTTTATCATATCCCAAATCTTTTTTATAAGTATATTTCATGGTTATTTTATAACATTCTATTGTTTCTTCTTTTAACAAAAAATCACCTATGGTCAAATCTTCAATTGTAACCTCTGTAATTTCTGGTAAATCTTGAACTCTATCTTTATAAGTATTATCAATAATATCATTATAAATTGTATCCATCGCTTTATTATTAAATTCGGTTACTTTATCTTGATAAATATATTCTAAACTACCTACGTCATACTTATTTATTTTATTTTTTAAAGTATAAAAATCAATTACAAATAATTTAGCCAAACTAGAAGCATAAGCTTCGTAATCAATTTCTTCTTGAGCCAGTATTTCCTTTAAATTATCAAATTCTTCTTTCATATATTCTGTATCTCTATCATCTAAAGTATAACCAAAATCTTCAATATTCGAAACAACATTTGAAGAATTTTTAACCTTTTTTGGTTCTTCTCTACTCCAAAACATTGCCGATATACCCACACAACCCACTAAAATTAACAATATCACAATTATAATCAACCAAATTTTATATCTTTTTCGCATTATTGAGTCTCTCCTGTTTCTTTAATTGTTAATACTTTTTCGCCTTCATTTTTAATTAAATCATGTACAATTATCGCATTAGATACATCTAGTAATTTTTCGGATTTACTTACTAAATTCGAAATATAATCACTTGTAAGTTCGGCATTTTCTTTAATGATTTTTGATTGTCCGGTTGAATTATTATAATAAATCATATTATTAACAATATTACCATTTGGGAATACTACAAAATTATCATATTTGATATTAAAGATATCGTGACCTAAAGCAAAAGGATTACTTATTCCTAGCATATTTCCTAATGTTGGCATAACGTCATACATACCCATTACATAATCTACTTCCCCATTTAAAATACTTCTTAATTTAGCATTTTTCGTCCAAATAATAAGTGGAGTTTTCTTATTAAGTTCATGGTCATACCAATCATATTCTTTATAAGTTGGGTCAGACTCATCTTTTAATTCTCCCGTTCGATAATCATAATTATATAAGAAATTCTTCTCTTTTCTTGTTAATTTTGCGTCATGGTCTCCATATAAAACAAATACTGTATTCTTAAAATATTCAGAATCATTTATATATTGGAAGAATTCCCCTAAAGCGGCATCAGCATAATGAGCACTTGTAATATAATTACCGGCCGCACTCTTATATACTTCTTTTCCTTTATAAGGCCCATCAATATCGGTCTTTAAATAATCAGTTGTAACATCCTTACATACCCCATTATCATCACATTCTTGATATGTAGTGGTCATATCATATTCTCCATATTTATCCAAAAATTTAAAAGGTGAATGATTAGATAAAGTTATTACTGTTCCCATATAATTATCATGAGTTGCCTCGATATTCTCAAGTATTGGCATTGCTTCTTCAAAGAATAGTTTATCATTTATTCCTAAGTTAATAACATCATCTTTATCATAAACGAAACTCTCTTCAAAGAACATATCATCATAACCAAATCTTTTATGAACTTTACTTCTATTCCACATTGACGCATAATTACCATGCATACTAAATGAATAATAGCCTTTTTCTTTTAATAATTTCGGAATAGTTGTAAATTCTCTATCATAATACGTTGTAAATACTGCCCCTACTTGGGCTGGCATTAAACTAGTTGTAAGGGTAAACTCCGTATCACTAGAAGTTCCAATACTTACTTGAGGATAAAAGTTTGAGAAAAACATTCCTTCTCGCGCTAACTTATTTATATTAGGTGTTGCTTCCACCCCATTAAATTCCAAATCCATTAAGTAAGTTTCAATACCTTCCATATGAATAAATATTATGTTATAACCATCCAAGATATTCGTATATCTATTGCTTTCTTTGTATTTATCATTTTCGGGGTCAGTAAAATATTTCATAAACTTTTGGGCCGACTCTTCATAACCAAATAAACTACTTATCTTTGGCGTCAAAGTTTGAATTATATCATTACACTGATACAAAACTAAGCCAAATCTTTCAACTACATAAACTCTATTCCATTGTTTAGCTAACCGGGAATAATCGGTTTTTGTCGCCGTAACAAAGGTATAAGCAAGACAAATACATCCCACTAAAAGTGTTCCCACACACATTTTTTTACCTTTTTCTACTAAACTCATATATTTATAATATGGGGTTCTAATTAATTTTTTATGAATAAAATAAAATATGAAAGGAAAAATTATGTAAATTAAATCAGTAAATTTTAGTTTTTCAAAAATCGAACCCATGACTGTTTCTGTTTGTCCTGCGGTTGATAACTCTCCTAAAGAAGCAAATGAAAAATAAAAAGTATAATAAATCGAATTTATTACTTCCATTACTGTAAATATAATTATTAACGATAAAAAATAAAAATATTGATGTTTAGGCTTAATTAAATAGCCAATACAGCCTAACATAAATACTAGTGCCACATCTACAATAAAAGGTTTAAATGAAGAGGCATTACCTATTGTAAAATTTCTTACTAAAACCAGCCCTATTAAAGCTATGATTACATAAGAAAGAAATAATCGATTTGTTGCGATATATTCCACTATCTTTTTCCTGATTTTTCGCAAGATTAACTTAATTTTTTCCTTCATAATCAACATCCTTCAATGCTAATTATATAATAAAAGTTGAAATATTGCAATTTATCATTGATTTTTTTTTTAATTTTTGGTATTATCTTCTTGTACGCAGGTGTAGTACAGCGGTTAGTATGCGACCTTGCCAAGGTTGAGACGGCGGTTCGATTCCGCTCACTTGCTCCAGTGACGTTTCTGTTCGAACTTTTATAGTTTGAACTTAA
>CANQHB010000075.1 GCA_947623755.1 uncultured Bacilli bacterium
TTCCCCAAAAAAAGAAGCCTTAAGCTTCCTACATAAATCTATTCATTTGTTGCATTACTTGATTTACTTGTTTCTTACTAGGTTTTCTTCCCATACTACTCATCATTGCTTCAATCATCTTTTCATTTATTGGGGGATTTTTCTTTAAATACTTTTGCATAAAATGTCTTGCTAATAAAAATCCTACTACTAAGCCTATTACTAAACCAATTATAAACCATAAAATTTGTGCCCACATAAATAACATCTCCTTTTTTACTACTACTAGTTTACTATAAAAACCACTAATTTACAAGCACACAAGTTCATTTAACCAAAAATAATCCTTATTTTTAAAATCACAAACAAACAAATTTTTATATTCCCTTAAATCATTAAAAAACTTTGGTTTTAAAATATTAGTTTCCAACAGCAAAAACGCTTTATTAACCACCAACATTGAATCCTCCGGAATATATTTATTTTGAATCCGATGCACATTATGAAACTTGGAATAAAAATCATTATCTTTTGATTCTTGAAATATTTTATTATTTATTTTACTTTTATCAAAAGGACTAACAATTTGCATAAATAAATCATACGCTAGCGACACGTCTTTATTATCAAAACTATGAATATCCTCCATAGCTTTAAACAAATGATATGGATTATTTTTCATTAAATTATAAAAATCCTTATTAATATTAAAAATATAAAATGTCCGCATAATTAATCACCTATTAGCATAATACCACATTCTTACGAAGAAATTTGTCGAATTATGTCGTCTATCTCTATTTTTTTTAAACTCCTGTTTTTAAATGTCTTTTTCTTAAAAATATTTTCCTTAAAAAATCGACTGGAAACACTGTCGCAGCTATTGCTAAAACAATAAAGAATTCTTGCGCCATTAACCCATATGTCCGAAATAAGTCTCCCCCATTATAAATTAAATAAACCTGTACACTTAAAATAAAAGCAATAATCAAAATAAAAACTTTATTCTTAGTTAAATTAGCCAAAATATTAATTCTTTCACTTCGTGCATTAAAGGCATTAAAGACCCCAATAAAAATAAATAACGCAAAATAAGCGGTCATTAAATATTTATAGTTTTCTCCGACTCTAATATATTCTCTTACAATTGGAAGTTTCAAAAATAAGATACAAACTAAGGCTGAATATAACCCCGTAAATAATACTTCCCCAATCATATAAGAGTTAATAATTGGTTCATCTTTTCTTTTAGGTGGTTCTTCCATATAACTATCAAGAGCCGGTTCAAAAGAAAATGCCAACCCCGCAAATGTATCCATAATCATATTAAGCCACAACATTTGAATAATCGTAATCGGTGTATTAATTCCAATAAATGGTCCAATAATTGATAGAATAAGGGCACACATATTAACCGTTAACTGATAAATTATAAACTTCCGAATGCTTTTAAAAATTGTTCTCCCATAAAGAATTGCTTTACTAATTGATAAAATATTATCATCTAAAATTACGATATCACTAGCTTCTTTAGCAACTTCTGTGCCACTTCCCATGGCAAATCCAACATTGGCCTTCTTTAATGCTGGGGCGTCATTTACTCCATCCCCGGTCATGCCAACCACTAAATCCATTTCTTCTAATATTCTAACTAATCGCGATTTATCCTGAGGTAAAGCCCGCGCTACTATTCGTAATTTTCCTACTTTTTTCTTTAATTCTTCATCACTTAAAGCTTTTAATTCTTCACTGGTTAACACTAAGTCTCCACTCGCATATATTCCGGCTTCTTTGGCAATTGCCATCGCTGTTTCTTTGGCGTCCCCAGTAATCATTACTATATTAATGCCGGCACTATTTATTAATCTTACTCCTTCTTTAGTTACACTTCTAAGTTCATCTTTTATGGCAATTATTCCAACCAACACTAAATTATCTAATTCCTTATTTTTGGCATTATAACAAACCATAATAACTCTTATTCCCCTACTAGTTAGACTATTAATATTGTTAGTTATTATTTTTTTATTAAGAATTATTTTTTCTTCCCCGGTTTTAGTTAAATACTTTGTAGTATATTGGAGCATTTTTTCCGGTGCCCCTTTAAAATAAGTCACATTATCATCTAATGTTGCCCTACTATATTTAATCTTACTATCAAACCCCATCTTATCTTTTACTTGGGCCTTAATCATATTATCTTTAATTAAAAAACCTAGGCAAGCTTTATCCGTAGAATTTCCCCCAATAACTTTTCCAGTATCGGAAAATTTACTTTCATTATTATAATATAAACTCTTATAAAAATGATTATAATACTCTTTATTTACTTTTATTTCTTTAAAATTTTTATAATGAATATTATCTCCCGTTATTACTTCACTAATTTCTAACTTACCTTTAGTTAAGGTCCCGGTTTTATCTGTAAGTAACACATTTATACTTCCGGCCGTTTCTATTCCTACTAAACTTCTTACTAAGACATTACTTTTAAGCATTCTCTTCATATTACTTGATAACACTAAAGTAATCATCATTGGTAAGCCTTCCGGTACTGCGACCACGATTATTGTCACACTTAAAGTTAAAGCATAAATGATATGGTCAGCCATCACTCTAAAATTAGTTAAGGTATCCAGTATTAATTTACCATCAAAATGGTTGTCCAAAACTATTACCGAAAACAAATACGAAATCATTACTAATCCTGCGCCCACATAACCTAGTTTACTTATAGTTTTAGCTAAACCCTGCAATCTTAATTTTAATGGTGACATTGGGGCTTTTTCTCCGACTTCCTGAGCAATCGCTCCATATATAGTTTTATCTCCCACTTTTTCTACTTCCATATAAGCATTGCCATTATAAATAACGGAACCTCTAAATAATCTATTTTTATCACTTAAATCATTTTTATTAAATGGTGCATATTTTTTAACTTCTCTTGCTTCGCCATTTAAACTCGACTCATCGACACTAACCTCACCTTTTACTACATATCCATCCGCCGGCACTTTATCTCCACTATTAAGTATGACGATATCTTTTACCACGACTTCTTCAATTGGTATTTGGGTTAATTTTCCCCCTCTTAAAACTTTAACCATTATTTTAGAACTTTCTTCCTGTAACCTTCGAAACGCTGACTCACTTCCATATTCACTAATCGTCGATATAAACGAGGCCAAAAAAATCGCTATTAAAATACCTAAAGTTTCAAAATAATCAAAATCTCGAAATAAAAACACTACTTTTACGGCTAGTGCTACTAATAAGATTTTAATTATTGGGTCTCCCAGGGATTCTACTAATAATTTAAAAAAGCTATTCTGTTTTACATTACTAATACTATTATTTCCATATAATTTTCTATTTTTCTCTACTTCTTCTTTTTCTAATCCTGTTATCATGAGTCCTCCTAAAAAACTATATGCTAAACTAACCATTAATAGCACAATTATCTAAAATATGTTATAATATCTTTTGTGATGAACTATGTTTAAATATACTCTTGATAATAAAAGGTATCATACTCTAAATTATTTTTTTAAAACTAAATTTGGTTGTAAGGTTTTTAAAGTAAGTTTAAATGCCAATTTTTCTTGTCCGAACTTTAAAAATGGTTCAGGTTGTATTTTCTGTAAACATGGAAGTGGTAATAACTATGAACATTTAAGTTTAAAAGACCAATTTAATCTAGTTAAAATACCTCTTGATAAGAAATGGCCTAATGCTAAATATATTGCTTACTTCCAAGCTAACACCAATACTTATGCCCCCTTAGACATTTTAAAATCTAAATATGAAGAAGCTTTAAGTATTCCCAATGTTTATGGTTTAGATATTGCCACTAGGCCCGATTGTCTAAGTCCTGAGATTCTAGATTATTTAGCCGAACTTAATAAAAAAACTTTCTTAATGGTCGAATTAGGTTTACAATCCATTCACGCGAAAACTTTACAATATATTAACCGTGGTCATGATTTAGCTTGCTTTACCAAAGCCGTAAAAGAACTCCAAAAAAGAAATATCTTTGTAGTTGTCCACATTATTAATGGTCTACCTTATGAAACTAAAGAAATGATGTTATCAACCGTTAAATACTTAAATGCTTTAAAAATAAATGGCCTTAAAATTCACATGTTATATATTCCCAAAGATACCAAAATTGCCGAACTTTACGCCCAAGAAAAATTTCCTCTTTTAACCAAAGAAGAATATATTGATATTGTTTGTAGTGAATTAGAATTATTAGATGAAAACATTGTTATTATGCGCTTAACGGGCGACCCCGACCAAAACGACCTTATTGCTCCTTCCTGGTTAACCAAAAAATTTTGCGTTTTAAATGATATTGATAAAGAAATGCAAAAAAGAGATACTTACCAAGGAAGTAAAGCTACTCCTTAATAATATCTCTTATTTTTAATTTAATTCTTTGAATGGTATTATCTATTTGTTTTGGATTTTTATTCATAAGTATCGCTATGGTTTGATAATCCAGCTCATTTATTACATATAAAAATACTTCATATTCCATCTCTGATAAACTTTTTTTAATTTTCGCCACTAACTCCTGATAATTCTCTTTTAAAGTTAAATTATTAAGTGGTTCAAATTCCAAGTCATCACTAACTAAATCTTGTAAAGTTACCCCTTCTTGATTAAAGTTATAATCTAAAGAATAAATATTTTTAAATGCTTGGGCTTTTTCCCCCATATATCTTTTAATAATTTTTTTTAATCTTCTATCAACACATAGAGTAATAAACGTACTAAAACT
>CANQHB010000076.1 GCA_947623755.1 uncultured Bacilli bacterium
ACTATAGCACAAATAAATTATCAATCTTGTCGAAAGGAGTCGTAAATTCCCAAATTAATTCGTATTTATGAAAAAAAACAACTAGTTTTACCTAATTGTTTACTTTTCAAATTGTGAATTATATATTTTAGCATAGAAGCCATTTTTCTTTAATAGTTCCTCATGGCGTCCCACTTCCACAATATCTCCTTCATCCATAACTAATATTAAATCCGCATTTTTAATTGTGGATAATCTATGGGCAATTATAAATGAAGTTCTTCCTTCCATAACTTTATCCATGGCTTTTTGAATTAATTCTTCAGTTCTTGTATCTACATTACTTGTTGCTTCATCTAATATCAAGATTTTTGGATTAGCAAGTATAGCTCTAGCAATCGTAAGCAGTTGTTTTTGCCCTCCACTAATATTGCTTGTCTCTTCATTTAACACCATATTATAACCATCCGGTAAAGTTCTAATAAAATAATCTGCACTAGCTGTTTTAGCCGCGTCAATTACTTCATTATCTGAAGCATTTAAATTACCATATCTTAAATTATCTAAAATAGTGCCATTAAATAACCAAGTATCCTGTAACACCATCGCAAATACGCTTTCTAATTCGGACCTTTTATAATCTTTAATATTTTTCCCATCTAGAAGTATTTCTCCCGAATTAAGTTCATAAAAACGCATTAATAATTTTACTATTGTCGTTTTACCGGCGCCCGTAGGTCCTACTATTGCAATTTTTTCTCCCTGCTTTACCTTAGCATTAAAGTCTTTAATTATAATCCTATCTTCATTATAACCAAATTTTACATTTTTAAATTCAATATTTCCTACAACATTATCAGCATTTAACACCCCATCATCAATATATTCTTCTTCATTTAAGAAATTAAATACTCTCTCACTCGCCGCTAGCATTGATTGAATTTGATTAGATATTTGTGCTAACTGAGCAATAGGATTCGTAAATTGTTTTGAATATTGAATAAAACTTTGAATATTACCAACCGTTATCTTATTTTTAATTGTTAATATTGCTCCCAATATCGCAATAATTGCATAATTTAAATTTCCCACAAAATTCATAATCGGTGGCATTAATCCTGATAAAAATTGAGCTTTAAATCCTGCCTGTTTTAAATTTTCATTATCTTGATTAAATTCATCTAAGCATTTATCTTCCGCATTAAAAGCTTTTATAACAGTATATCCACTTATCATTTCTTCTACTTCACTATCAACTTTAGCTAAATATTTTTGTTGACTAACAAAGTGTTTTTGACTCATTCCTACCACAAACATTACAATCATTGAAGCAAACGGTAACACAAGCGCTGTTACAATTGCTAAAGGAACATTAATTGAACACATCATAATAAATATTCCAATCACGGTTACAATTGAGCTTACAATTTGCGTTAAAGAGCCATTTAAACTAAGTTGTAATGTATCAATATCATTAGTTATAATTGATAAAATATCTCCCGTTTGATTTTTGTCAAAAAACTTCATTGGTAGTTTATTTAACTTAATAGAAACTTCTTTTCTTAATCTATAACTAACCTTTTGCGATACACTGGTCATAATTAAACTTTGAACATAACTAAAAATAGCACTAATAACATAAAGAATAACTAAAGATATCAAAATATTTTTGATATTACCAAAGTTTATTCCTCCAACTCCATTAATCTTTGCTATAATTCCATTATAAATCTCAGTCGTGGCATTCCCTAAAATCTTTGGAGATATTATTGCAAAAACTGTACTCCCAATTGCAAATATAAAGGCCAAGCCAATTAATAACTTAAAATCGGCTATTCTTCCATAAAGCTTCTTTACGGTTCCTTTAAAATCTTTAACTTTTTCCCCACTAGGGCCTCTTCCCATACCTCTTCTAGCCATTATAATTCCTCCTCCTTTAATTGAGAAAGAGCAATTTCTTTATAAATAGGGCAATTTTTTAATAATTCTTTATGCGTTCCTGCCCCCACAATCTCTCCTTCATTTAAAACTACGATATTATCGGCATTCATAATTGTACTAATTCTTTGGGCCACAATCAAAATTGTTGCCTCTTTAGCATAATTTTTTAATTCTTTTCTTAATTTAGCGTCCGTTTTAAAATCCAAAGCACTAAAGGAATCATCAAAAATATAAATTTCCGGATTCTTTGCCATAGCTCTTGCAATGGAAAGTCTTTGCTTTTGCCCACCACTTACATTAGTTCCTCCTTGGGCTATTTCACTTTTATATTTTTTATCTTTTTCTAAAATAAACTCTTCTGCTTGACTAACTTGCGCACATTTTTCCATTTCTTCTTTTGTTAGTTTATCATTTCCTAATTTCAAATTTGATTCAATTGTCCCCGAAAGTAACATTCCTTTTTGCGGTACATATCCAATTCTATCACGTAAATCTTTTAATCTTACTTCTTTTATATTAACTCCATCTACGAGTATTTCTCCTTCGGTCACGTCAAAAAATCTTGGAATTAAATTAATTAAAGTTGATTTACCAGAACCTGTTGAACCAATAAATGCGGTTGTGGTCCCTTTTTCGGCTTTAAAACTAATATTTTTAAGCATAGCCTCATCAGCATCCGGATATTTAAAACTAACATTTTTAAATTCTACTGTTCCTTTGGCATCTTTATTAAACTTCTTTGGTGTTTGTACTTCTTGTATCGTAATTTCTTTTTTAAATATTTCTCTAATTCTCTTAATTGATACTAAAGCTCTTGGAAGCATAACTGAAACTAAAGATATCATTAAAAATGACATAATTATTTGCATAGTATAAGTAATAAATGCTAAAAGAGTTCCAATTTGTAAAGTACCTAAATCTATTTGTTTAGCCCCATACCATACTATTAAAATACTAACAATATTCATTACTAACATCATACTAGGCATCATAATATTCATAAGTCTATTTATAAATAAATTGGTTCTCGTAAGTTTATTATTAGCCCCATCAAATCTTTCTTCTTCATATTTTTCCGTATGAAAAGTTCTAATAACGGGCATACCTGTTACAATTTCTCTTGATACTAAATTCATTTTATCAATTAATTTTTGCATACTTTTAAACTTCGGCATAGCAAGCCCAAATAAAATACTAATAAGTATTAAAATTGCTACTAAAGCTACTCCAATAAGCCAGTTTAAAGGATTATTACTAACTTTTACAAAAGCCCCTATTCCCATTATTGGGGCCAAAATAACTATTCGAAGCAACATAATAGTAAACATTTTAATTTGTTCAATATCATTAGTTGACCTGGTAATTAAACTTGAAGCTCCAAAATCTTTAAATTCCGCGGCACTAAAAGCCAGTATTTTATTAACTATCTTGGTTCTCAAGTAATAACCTAATGTTGAAGCAAGTCTACTTGTTAAATAACCTACCATTATTGCAACAACCATACCAATACCGGCTACTCCAAGCATCATTAAGCCTTCTCCAATTATATAATTAATTTGGTACTTATCCATATCAATGCCACTTAATTTATAAACTTCTTGAACACTTAATTTCCCATATTCTTCTAGCATAAAACTATCAAAACCATCTAAAACTTCTGTAGCAGATGTAATAGCTAAATTATATTTATCTTCATCTAAATTAAATAGCATATCTAATAAATTTTGATTTTCTTCTAACTTAACCCCTAAAAAGTTAACAATTGCTTCATTATTAGTTCTAAGCATTGTTACTAACACTAATGGTTTAGTAAGTTTTTCTTGTAATTTTTCTAATTGTTGTTCATCTAAATCTTTTAGTAAATATACATTTTCTTTTTCTAAAATCGGATATTTTTTAACATATTTTTTTAATTCCGTTTTACTTAAATTATCTCTAACTACTAAATCATAGCTAGCTAGTATTCCTATATCTTCATCACTTACTTTAACTATTGCATTAAATATATCTTCCGGTATAACTTCGGGTACACTACTAGTAATTCCTTTACTTTGAATTCCATTATTAATAATTTTTGAAGTATATTCAGGCAACTCTAAATCACATAAAGCTTGCACCACTAACAAAAATATTATAATTATACCTGGAATAATAAACATTTTCGATATTTTATTTTGCATTAATTTATCCCTCCAATTTACTTTATATGTGACATATACAATTATAACACAATTAATAATGATTTTAAAGCAAAAAAAAGATAGCTCCAAGTCTATCCTTTTTCTAGAGTTTTATTAGTTTAAAGCGTCTTTTAATTTGCTTCCTGCTTTAAATGAAGCAACAGTCTTAGCAGGAATTTTAATAGCTTCTTTTGTTAGAGGGTTGATACCTTCACGAGCTGGACGTTTTTTAGCACTAAATGTACCAAAACCAACTAAAGCAACTTTTCCTTCTTTTTTAAGACCTGTTTGGATTCCTTTTAATACAGAATCTAATGCACGTCCTGCTTCAGCTTTTGACATACCAGCATCAGCGGCTACAAATTCTACTAATTCAGTTTTTGACATAAAATATACCTCCCTTTCAAAAACATTATTATGAACAATCATAAGGCAAGTTTACCTTACATATTAACGATATCAAAAACTTCCCGTAAAATCAAGGCTTTTTCATACTTTTTTAAATTTTTTTACGATATTTTTTTCTAATTAAA
>CANQHB010000077.1 GCA_947623755.1 uncultured Bacilli bacterium
ACTGTAACCACACTAGGATTACTTGATTCCCACTTTACTTTCTTATTTGTAGCATTACTTGGATTTACGGTTGCCGTTAACTTCGCTGTTCCATTTGTTTTTAAATTTAAGGAACTCTTATCTAAAGTCACACCACTTACTGCCACTTTACTAGGTGTAGATGGATTATCAGGTTTATCTGGAGTACTTGGTGTAGATGGATTACTAGGTTTTGTTTCCTCAGCCTTTACCGTTATTTTCTTTGTCGCTGTTTTATTTCCATCTTTCGTCGTTACGGTTATTTCTACTGTTCCGGCTTTTAAACCTTTAACATTTCCATTTTTATCAACTGTTGCAACTTTAGTATTGCTACTCTTCCAAGTTACTTCTTTATTTGTAGCCTCTTTTGGACTTATATTAGCTGTTAGTTTTATTGTCTTTCCTACTATTACACTACTAGCTCCACTTATACTTACACCCGTTACTTTTACTTCTTCTTTTGTTACGGTTACTTCAACAGTAGTTGTGTATTTTCCATCTTTCGTAGTAATTGTAATAGTTGCTTTTCCTTCTTTTAAACCTTTTACTTTACCATTACTATCTACACTTACAACTTTACTATCACTACTGCTATATGTAAATGTTGCTGTACTATTATCACTTAAACTAGCTTTTATTGTTTTTTCATCACCTACTACCAAAGATACACTATTATTATCTACCACGATTTTGACTTCTGTCTCTTCTTGTTTACTCCATCTTGCTTCCAATGTCATATCTTTCGTTATCTTTGTCGTAAAATCAAACAACTTTCCATTATAATACCAACCATCAAAAGTATATCCCTCTCTAGTCGGATTAATTGGCCTTTCTATTGTTCCATCTTCTTTAATTTTTAAAGATTCTATTGTTGTTCCACCATTACTATTAAATGTTATCGTATATTCTTTTGGTGCACAACCTTTCATTAATAAGATAATAGCAATTATTACTACTACCAATAAGGCAATACCAATAATTATTGTTTTTTTCTTTTCATCTGTACTCATATTTTTATAACTCCTTTTCCTCACCTTTATTTTTTATAAAAATTGCTATTTTAATTATACCCCCCCCCCGAAGCTTTTGTCAATCTCTAATAATTAACAATTTTTAACATTTCTTATTCTCTTTTTTTATTTTTATAAACCTCCCCCTGAACCAAATGAATCTAATTCTTCTTGGGTAACAACTACATTTATTCTCATTCTTCTATTTCCACAAATAAATAGTGCTTCTCCTTGATTATAATATTTAATACTATCTTTTTCTGATTCATTTAAATCGATTAATTTAGCTAAATCATCAACAGCTTGTTTTCTAAGCCCCATAACTAAATAATATGAAGCATTATCAAAGATAGCTTTTCCATGAACAATCATATTTGGCGCAGCAAAATCTGTCGGTTGTTGGGTTATAATGATAGTTCCGGTATTATATTTCCGTGACCTTCTTTGTATCTGCGCTAAAAACTCCGCGCCTAACTCATTTCTACTTGAAAGTAACACATGCGCTTCATCTACCATCATTACCGTATTTACGTCTTTATCTAAACATAAGCCCCAAGCATATTTTAAAATATTAAAGAATAAAGCATTTTTAATTGTTTCATCACTATTCATAAGTTCTCTTATATTAAATACAATATAATCACTATTAAATCTAAGGGTTGTATGTCCGGTAAAGTAATATCGTAATTCCTTAGTAAGTGGTCTTATCTTTAATTCTAATCTTTCAATTACATCTCTTTCTCTTGTTGCATCCGGCATTGATAACATTCGCCCTTTTATCGTCGCATATACATCATCAAATGTTGGAAAATCATTACTAGTCATATTCGCAAAATCAGTATCAAAATCTATTTTATAACGTTTATAAGTATCTTGAACAATTTCACTAAACATTGTTAAAACGTCTTCTTCAATATCCGGATATAAATATTTCATAAAAGCTTTTAACTGTTGTAAAGTTCTTGTAAGTATTGTATAACCTAAACCTTGAGATAACTCTTCTTCATCGGCATCCATGACTACTTCTAAAGGATTAATCATTCCAAAGTCGCCACCTTTACCTAAATCTAAGAAGTCACCCCCTAAAGTTTTTGTCATCTCTTCTAATTCGCCTTCGGGGTCAATACAAACGACTTTGCAACCATTTCGTAAATGTGTTCTAAGCAATAACTTCGCCGCGGTTGATTTACCAGAACCTGATGTACCAAGTAAAATCATATTGGCATTATTTCGATTATGTTCTTTCTTAATTTGATATAAGAACTGATTAAATAACACTACTCCTCCCGAAAAGTCTACCCCAAACAAAGTGGCATTTCCCGGGTCTTTAATACTATCAAAAACAAAAGGATACATAGCGGCGACGGTAATTGAAGGAATAGGTGTCCCAATTCTTTGTTCAATATCTTGCTTAGGGAATATGGGAATAATTGATTGTAAAACTTTTTCTTGTTCAAACATAAGACTAATTCCCCGCATTCCTAACGCGTCCAAATAAGTTCTTACTTGCATTTTTTTAAGGTCTAACTCTTCCTTAGAATCAGCACTAATCATAATATGCATTTGAAAATCAAAAATCCGAGCTTGCGTCGCGGCTAACATGGAAATAAATTGCTCTAAAGATTCATAATCCTGTCTTAATCTTTCTTGCGTTGTTTTATCTCTTTCATTTTGATACCGCATTTTTAAATCGGCTATTTCTTTATTAAGCATTTTCTGCAAAGTACTAAATTCAATTGGAATATGTTTAATTGAAACTTTTACTCCACTAATACTGGTTATATCTGATAAATAACCCACATAAATACTTTTTGGATAACTAATAATTGTCATTATTGTACAATATTTTCCTCCTAAAGTAAATTCTGTTGGTTTAAACTCCATTCCCTTAGGAGCTACTTCACTTTTAACACCCATTAACTCATCACCGTCCCAAATGTTGAATGTACTCCGCCATTTAAGAAATTATCTAAAATCATTCTTAAATCATCATTACTAGTTTGGGCGGAATTAAGACCGGAATTAGCAAGTCCACTAATTAAAGTATGAATATTTTTTTGAATTAACTCCATTCTTTTTTCTTTAAACAAAATAAAGTATTCCGTATCTACTACATTATATTCCGCACTCATAAACATATTAGCTTTATTAATATCTTCCATAATTAATTTTTTCGCAATTGGACTACTATTATTATTATAAAGTATTTGTAATTGTGATAAATAAACCCCAATATCTACGGGTCTATCTGCAATAATAAGCCAAAACTCAAAACCAATTGAATTATAAAAATTTCTTAAATTTCCAATTATAGCATTTTGTAGTCCCTGGTCGGCAATAAAGATATTTCGAGGCATAACCTTAACGCCTGTTACATATTCTCCACTTTCTAGTTGTATCATTCCATTAAGTATTTGTCTTATTGGCAACCAATCTTCAGTATAAATACTATTTGTCGTCTTCGCCATAAATACACCAACCTCTCCAAATATATCTTCTTCGACCACTAAAATAAGTATAAACATTAATTATAAATTGTAAAACATTATGATAGTAAGGTATAGGAAGTACTAAAAAGCCCGTAATAAGTGCTGGCAGTAATATTAAAAGCATTACGGTTACATCGGTACTTTCGACAATAAGTAATAATATTAAAGTAAGAGCAACACCTGTTCCAAATAATATTAAATCTGTCATTGTAAAGAATCCCAATATTAATTGTGATTTTTTTGAATTTGCGGGAATTAAATAATTATTCACAAGCCTTCCCTCCTATTTTTCACTTTATAATTATAACATAAAACTATTCCTTAAGATAGTCCTAAATTCATGAAATAAAAAAAATTCTATCTTTTAATTAGAACTTTTTTTATTTTCTCTTCCTTATCTAACATATATTCTTCTATTCCCATTTGCACATAAGCGCTTGTTCCCAACTCCATTAAAGGTTGATAAATTTTCATAAAGCAAGTATTAAATGGTTCATATCGTGACCCTGACATTCTAAGTCTTACCACAATCCCCTCTTTCATTCCTTTCATAAAAAATGCTTCTAACCCATCATCTTTTTTAATATTCCAATCATTATTCTTAAATTCTATTTGGTAATCATCATTTATTTTTTTTATCATAAATTGTGGTGCTATATCAAGAGAATACTCATCGGAAATCCATCTAATAACCCCATCTTGCACTAATTTTGTTTTTTCTGCTTTAACTTTTAATAATTTTATATTGTTTTGATATAATTTTTCTTCTTCCTTTAAAACTTCATGATAATCATGCCCATATCTTAAAGCTTCCTCAACAATTCTTTTTTTATCCAAAGACCATACTTGGGCACTTATAACCTCATTATATAATTTATCAAAAATTAAATATACAGGATAATTCTCTTTATTTATCATAAATGTTGCTTCATCCCCATAATTATACAAAGACATATACAAATCTAAATTTCTTGCAAAATCTATTTCTAAATACTTTTTCCCTCTAACTAGAAAGACTTTTCCCACTCCTTCTTCTTGAAAACCTGTACCATATACTTCTAGCTTTTCCATAAACTCCTCCTAAATTCATT
>CANQHB010000078.1 GCA_947623755.1 uncultured Bacilli bacterium
CAAACAATTTATTATGGAAAGTTAAAAAATAAAGAAAATAATGTCTAAAAATGCCAAAAATGCAAGTTTTTTTAAAAAATTTGCATTTTTTTAAAGGAAATCAGGGGGGTCCGGGTAATAATTATTAATAGAGGGGAAATTTTTGAGGTGATATAATGTTTAACAATGCTGAAATTGAAAATATCTTAAAAAGTGCTAATATTGTTGATATTATTTCCAGTTATGTGCCATTAACTCCGCGTGGTAAAAATTATTTTGGTGTCTGTCCCTTTCATGAAGACACTAATCCTAGTATGAGTGTCTCAGAAGAAAAACAAATCTATAAATGTTTTTCATGTGGGGCCGCCGGGAATGTTTTTACCTTTGTAAGTGAGTACAACAATGTTGGTTTTTTAGACGCCGTTAAAATAGTCGCCGAAAAATGTGGTTTAAGCTTCAATGTTCAAACTTCCACCAAAACCAAACCACAAACATATCAAAAAGAATATGAAATCATGGACTTAGCTTTAAAATTTTATCAAAATAATTTAAACACTCCCGAAGGCCTTAAAGCTAAAGCCTACTTAAAAGACCGGTCTCTAGATGAAAATGTCATTAAAGATTTTGACTTAGGTCTCGCCTTAAATGGTAATTATTCTTTGCATAACCTTCTAACAAGTAAAAACTATGATATTAAAACGCTTCTAGATTTAGGTTTAGTAAACCGCAATGGTTCTTATCTAAATGACGTATTTAATAATCGGATTATTTTCCCCATTCATGATTTAGAAGGCCATCCCATCGGTTTTACGGGTCGTATCTATGAAAGTAGTAATCAAGCTAAATATCTAAACTCCAAAGAAAGTATTATCTTTAAAAAAGGCCAAATTCTTTTTAATTATCATCGGGCTAAAAATGAAATTAAAAAGAAAAAAACTGTTATTATCGTCGAAGGAAATATGGACGCGATACGATTGTATTCTACTGGAGTTAAAAATGTTGTTGCCTTAATGGGTACTAGTCTTACTAAAGACCAAGTCTCTATTCTAAAAAGTCTTCGCTCGAAAATTATCTTAATGTTTGATAATGACTCCGCGGGCGAACTAGCCACTTTTCAAAATGGTAATATCCTAGAAGAAAATGGCCTTACTCCTTATGTAGTTCGGCTAAGTGGTGAAAAAGACCCCGATGAATATATCATAAAAAATGGTATCCAAGCCATAATAAACAATATAGAAAACCCTTTAAGTTTTCTGGATTTCAAACTTCGCTACTTTAAAAAAGATAAAGACTTAACCAAAACTGACGATTTAGTAAATTACATTAAAGAAATAGTAAATTCTCTTGCTTATGTAACCGATGACTTAACGAAAGATATAACTATCAAAAAAATTAGTGATACTTATGACGTTCCTTTAGACTTAATTAAAAGAGAATTATCAAAAGTAACCCCTAAAATTGCGAAATCTCCCCCTAAAGCCCCACCTAAGCTTGAAAAAAAATCTTTTTCCAAGTATGATATAGCAAGTACCTCTATTTTGTATTACATGATGAATGATGGTAAATATATTGAACGTTTTAAAAAAGATTTAGGCTATTTTACTCTTAAAAAGTACCGTAGTATTGCTAACGAAATTATTTATTACTATGATACTTATAAAGATATTGACGTCTCTCGCTTTGTTACTTTTGTTGGCCCTAAAGATTACATCTATGATGACGTCATGAATGTTATCAAAATGGTTAATATCGATACCTTAACCATGGATGATTTTAACGAATATCTTAACGTGGCGAAACTAGAAACCACCAAAGCGGAAATTAAAAAATTAAAAGAAGAAATAAACAATACTTTAGATGAAGCCGAAAAATGTGCTTTAGCAGAAAAATTAATTGAATTAAAAAAAGGATGTGTAGGAAATGAAGAATGAAAATGAAGCTGCAAAAAAAATTAATGAAGTAAAACCCTTAGAAGAAAGAATCCAAGAATTAATTAAAATTGGTAAAGAAAAAAAATATATCACTTTTGAAATGCTGGCGGATTCTCTAAAAGGTTTGGAAATCGATAATGATTCCTTAGATGAAATCTACAATACTTTAATGGAAAATGATATTCAAGTTATTAGTGATGAAGAAGAAGCTAATGGCGGTGAAGATGGCATTCCAGCTATCTTAGATGAAGAACCAATTATTTTAGATGACCTAGAACTTACCAAAGACATTAATATTAATGACCCAGTAAGAATGTATTTAAAAGAAATTGGTCGTATTAGCTTACTTTCTCCAGAAGAAGAATTAGAACTAAGTGAAAAAGTAGCTAGTGGCGATGAATATGCCAAAAATAAACTAGCCGAATCTAATTTACGTCTTGTTGTAAGTATTGCTAAACGTTATGTGGGAAGGGGACTTTTATTCTTAGACTTAATCCAAGAAGGAAATATTGGTCTTATGAAAGCCGTCGATAAATTCGATAGTGATAAAGGTTACAAATTCTCTACTTATGCGACTTGGTGGATTCGTCAAGCGATAACCAGAGCCTTAGCCGACCAAGCAAGAACTATTCGGGTTCCTGTTCATATGGTTGAAACCATTAATAAAATGAGTCGTATCCAACGTCAATTAACACTTGAATTAAATAGAGAACCTAGTGAAGAAGAATTAGCTAAAAAAATGGGCATTAGTATTGATAAAGTCCGTGAAGTTATTAAAATTAGTCAAGAACCCGTTTCTTTAGAAACGCCAATTGGTGAAGAAGACGATTCTCACCTTGGTGATTTTATTAAAGATGAATCTAGTATGTCTCCGGAAGAATACGCGACCAATGAAATTTTAAAAGAAGAAATTAAAAGTGTTCTAATGACTCTTCAAGTAAGAGAGCAAGAAGTTCTAGAATTACGTTTTGGTCTAATTGATGGTACTTGCCATACTCTTGAAGAAGTAGGTAAAAAATTTAATGTCACTAGAGAACGTATTCGGCAAATTGAAGCTAAAGCCTTACGCAAGTTAAGACACCCATCTCGGGCTAAAAAATTAAAGGATTTCTTATCTGACTAATGCTTAATTTAAAATTGCAAACTATTGCTAGTTTAGTTACTAAAGATGATTATGTCTTAGATTTGGCTTGTGACCATGCTTATCTAGCCATTTACTTAAAACAAAATAATCTCTGTCGGGAGGTTTATGCTTCCGATATTAGTCCTAATGCTTTAAATGAAGCTAAAAAAAATATTAAGAACGCTAGTCTTAATATTAAAACGTATTTATCCGATGGCTTTAAAAATATTCCTAATCTAAATTTAAATACTGTCATCATTTCGGGCGTCGGTACTAAAACCATTATTGATATCTTAGAATATGCCCCCAATAATATCGAAAAGTATATCCTAAGTAGTAATAATAATCATGCAGAATTACGGCGATATATGTATAAAAATGGATTTTATAATACTAAAGAAATAGTTATTAAAGACCATCATAAATATTATCCCATTATTCTATTTACTAAAGCTAAAACTAAAGAAACCACTTTAACTTTAAAATATGGTAAAAGTTCTAATCTTGAATACTATAATTATTTACTTACTAAAGAAAAAACTATTTTAAAAAGTATTCCAAATTTTAAAATAGCTTCTAAATTATCTCATCTTATAACTATTTTAGAATTAAAAAAGACTCTTAAAGAAAGAAAGTAGGGGTATTCCCCATTATTTTTACTTCTTTTATCGGGTCTTTTTTTATTGGCTCTTTATTAACTTTCATAATATTACTTGGGCTCTTTTTATTCATATCTTTTAAAACCCCTATAATAGTTCTTGCATTTTGTATCATTGGTTTAGCTTCTTTATATAAGGGAATAACTCTATTAGCAACACTTAACGTTTTAACTAATCCCCCAATTACTCTTGATAAGGTAAGACCACTTTGTACTGGTGCTCCAAACATGTTAATCACCTAATACATTATATGCTAAATAAAAATTAATGCCCAAAAATAATTCTTAATTTATTTCAGTTTTTTTGGTGTATCAATAAGTCCTAATAAATAATCCGCGGAGATATGATATTTCTTACATATTGCATAAAGAAAATTGGTTGAAATAATATTAATACCACATTCATAAGAAGAAATAGTCGAAAAAGTAGTATTTAAAATACTAGCTAAATCTTTTTGGGTTAATTTATTTTCTTTACGAAATTCTTTTAATCTACTTTTCATTTTATCTTTATTTATTTTTTTAGCTTCATTCTTATACTTTTTTAAATCATTTAATTCAAAAATATAATCCAAAGAAACGTCATATAATTCCGCCAAAACTAATAAATGTTTAATAGGAATAGTAACTCTTTCTGTTTCATAAATACAATATTGGCTCTTAACAATATTAAGTTTATCCGCTACTTCCTGTTGTAC
The DNA here is from genome assembly GCA_947623755.1 of uncultured Bacilli bacterium. Taxonomy (GTDB): domain Bacteria; phylum Bacillota_I; class Bacilli_A; order RF39; family UBA660; genus Caccenecus. The sequence goes on from CANQHB010000078.1 coordinate 4,390, forward strand.
TAAATTGTTTGTTTCTCTTAAATATCTTAATCTTCTATACATTTCTTATCCACCATCCAAAATAATTTTCTCATAGCAATAATAAAGATACCTTTAAAGTTTGTAAATAATGCAATTTGTATTGACAATTTAGTTTGCAAATAATATAATTATGGTTAGATAAAGGAAGTTG
>CANQHB010000079.1 GCA_947623755.1 uncultured Bacilli bacterium
CGAACCCGCGACCCTCTGCGTGCAGGGCAGATGCTCTAGCCAGCTGAGCTAATTCCCCAAAGAACATAACTATCTTAACATAATAGATAGTTAAAATCAAGAGTTTTTTGTAAATTATAAAACTTTTACATAACCCTTTTCGATTTCTTCTAATGCCCTTCCTAATTCTTTTTTATTAACATAGTCTTTGTCTTTCATTTGAAAGTGACGATTCTCAAGCATTTGTTTACTTCTTTTAGAACTAACATGAACTAAAATATACTTGGAATCAACAATGTTTAATAACTTATCAATAGAAGGATATAACATAAGCCACACTTCCTTTACAATATTATAATACTAAATATTTGAGGAATTATGAAGTGTAACTGTCAAGTTTTTACAATTCGTTTACAATTAAAATAAACTTAATTGGTCATCATTTAAACGATTAGCACGGTCTTCTAATTCCTCTAGTTTAGCTTGCTCGGCCTCGGATAAGCGAGAAGTTTTAGGGGTATTATTATTTAGCGATGGTGTTACATTATCAAAAGTCGCGGCCAACATAGCTAAATCATAAAGATTACGAGTATTTAGAGCCGAAGTTTTACTGGAATAACAAGCAGATTTTAAGAATGCTCTTAAGCGGTCATATAAAATTCCTTCACTCCAAATGTTATTACTAAAATCACGTAATAAATAAAATTCTTCACTATTATAATTTTGGGGTAAATTTAAGAGAAAATTTTTTAAATAATTGGGATTAGCTAAAGAACGTTTTTTGATAATAGTAGCTAAAGATTCGAAATTAAAATATTTTTCATGACAACGATAAGGTATTTTTAAACTGCGATAGTAAGTTTTATTCTGATAATTTCGTTCATAGTAAATTATTAATTCATGATTTTGATAAGGTTGAGAAATGAGACCTAAAGATTTTAAAAAATCTTTTAATTGACGCTTATTATTAAAGGTCATCGTAAATTTAAGAAGATTTTTAAAATTATTTTCTTGATTTAAGGCAGAATAGCCTAATTTTTTATCTATTTCACTAAGTTTTAGTTTTAAGTATCTTTGAGAGATGATTTCATGAGGCCCTTTATCAATAGCTAAATAATATTTCATATTCTTTTTCCTTCTTTTTTTATTTATCATAACATATTAATTAGTTTTAGTCAATTAAGAGCGATTTTAGAAGAGCTTGGTCTTTAGAACTTGGAGCCTTTTTAATTAGTTCAGATAAAATAGTTTTGTCGTATTTATTGGATTCTAAATGAAACATAATTAAGTTATTTAAAAGTTTAGTGATATCGAATATTTCTTTAGGATAGGACTGGGCATGTACTAATAATTCATTTAAAAGATTTAACTCTTCTTGATACTTACCTTTTAAAATTAGAGATTCAAATATTTCATAAATTCCCCTTTTATTGTTATATGTGCTAAATAAATTATTATTAATGACAAACTTATTATTTTCATTAATTTGGGATAAGATACTCATAAATTTAGTTAAACCAAAAATTTCGATTATTTTTAAAGGAATTTCGTAAGTTAAAAAGTCAAAGTCGATATCTTGCTTTTGGCTTTTCATATTGTAATGATTTAATAAGTAGAGCCAATTATCTAAAGCAAGACTGGGTTTTTTTGTTAGTTCGAAAGTTAACACCCGATAAACTGCGATGATATCACTATCATACTCTAGTTGGTCTTTTAATTCTTGAAATATTGCCTCAGCTTCAGTTAGAGATATCATAATTTATCACCTATTAAGATTTTATCACATAATTTTCAAATTGTAAAATATTATGCATATAAACTCCAAAAAATGCATATTGCCAATTTTTTTGAGAAAATTATTCTAAAGGTGATTAATATGCAGTTTCCAAGAATGAAGGAAGTAAGGGAAGAAGCTAATCTAAAACAAAAGGATGTAGCGGAGATTTTAGGGGTGACAAAAGGTTCATATAGTATGTGGGAATGTGGCGCGGATACAATTCCGTTAAAAAGATTAAATCAATTTTGCAATTATTTTGACGTTTCCATAGATTATGTGGTTGGTTTTAATGATAAGAAAAAATATACGAATGCAAAACCGGATATAAAAATTAAAATTACGGGAGAAAATTTACGGAAAATTCGACTTAAGAAAGATTTAACGCAAGTTCAAATAGCTGAAGAATTAAATATTAACCAGCCTACTTGGAATAGATATGAAAATAGTAAGACTTTAATATTAACAGTAGTATTGGTGGAATTAGCCAAAAAATATCATTATTCAATTGATAAAATATTAGGTAAAGATAAAGACTAACTGTATTAGCCTTTATTTTTTTAAAGAAATCACGCGAAAAGATGAAAAACTCTTGATTTTTGCATATAATTATAATATAATGATATTGCGTTTTAGGAAATTGCGCATTATGGGAATGCGCCCTTAGCTCAATTGGATAGAGCGTTAGACTACGGATCTAAAGGTTAGGGGTTCGACTCCCTTAGGGCGCACCATTTCGAGAAGTGGCTCAATTTGGTAGAGCATTTGGTTTGGGACCAAGGGGTTGCAGGTTCAAATCCTGTCTTCTCGACCATTGTTGAAAAGTAAAGACATTATGAATGTCTTTTTTTCATGCCAGCAATTCTCCCCTTTGGTCCCAATAATCCATAGAAATGGAAATTTTAATATGTAATAAAATCTTTTTGCTAACATTTTTAAGTTATTTTAAATAATTTTTCGATATAGCTTTTCTAAATCAAGTTCTTCTATTTCAAAACTAGTGCCTAAGTCATTAACCTGCCCTACTTTGGAACCTTTTTTATATATTTGAATGCGAAAAGTTACTCTTATTATACCGGATTCTAGGAGATTTAGAAAATCTTTAAATTCAACTAGTTCATAAATATTATAATCATAATAACGGTAATAACTGACTTTACTCTCTTGCTTTTCCCAGGCTTTTACTAAGACTAAATACTTATTTCTTTTAGCTAGTTTTTTTCGTAAACTATCAAACGTCCAATAAGATTTAGTATCAATAGCATTAAGGTCTTTACCAATTATTTTTAAATAAACTTTTAAAGTGGGATAATCTACTTTTAATTGGAAAAGTTTACCATTTACAAATTTGGAAGCATTAGCTTGAACGGAAGCATTAAAGACTTTACTCTTATTTTCAAAAGATTCGGCATAACCATATTTGTTTCTGATACGGGCAATTTGATTTTTTTCTTTGCCTTCAGGGGTGGCATTAAAAATAGTTAGATAATTTGGGGTATAATCATGTTTTATTTTAACGCTAATACCATTGGGAGGAATTTCATTTTTAAGTAAATCATATAAAGTTTTTTCGGCAGTTCCTTTATGAGGTCGCGTAGATTTAAGATACCCAGCTTTTTTTAGTTCATCTAGTTTCCCTTTAATTCTTTCTAATTCTTCATTTTGCATATAAAAAACATTCCTTTCTAATAAAGAATGTTTTCTATCTTAACATATTAAAAGCGCGAGAATTGTCGAAAAAAGGAGCAAATTCCCAAATTTGTTCCGGTTTCGTTATTTTTTAGATATATTTGTCAAAAAATTCTTTAGTGGTATTAACGTCACGACTACCAACAAAGCCGTCAACCATCTTACCATCTTTTAAGACAATCGTAAGTGGGGTAAAGCCAAATTCTTCTAGTAATTCACCATAAGTTCCAGTATGACTTTCACCTTTAGAATCGGTAATAGTTGTGGTATCATCTAAAGCAGTAAATAAATCAGCATAATCAGTACGCCAATTTTTATTATCAAGACTCATGTAATTTACTTCAATATCTAAAGCGTCGATTACTTCATTTAGGTTTGGTAAGTAAGCTTTACATACACCACATCCAGAACGGCCAACAAAGACAAATCTAATACCTTTACTCTTAGTTAGTTCTGTAGCACTTGCTTTATCTAATAAAGTAAGTTTGCTAGTATCATAATCAGATGATGAATTGCTAGGTTGGGTTACTTCAGTATTATCATCAGTACTAGAAGCACTATCACCTTTGAAGTATAAACCTATAAGTAAAATAAACATGACAATAAAGCCAATTACAACTATATAAGTTAAATTCTTAATTTTGTTTTCTAATTCTGTTGTATTCAATATAATCTCCTCCTTAAAACTAAAGGTATTATACTCCTATTAGAAAAAAAAATCAAGTTTTTACACTGATTATTTAAGGAACGTAGCTGTGACCGTATTTTTATCGGAATTATATTCTAATTTGATTTTATTTTCGTTATAGCTTTGGCGATTATCAGAAGGATTTAAAACATTACCGTTTTTATCACCAATCATATAGTTATGTTCAACTAAATCCGCAACAGTAATAAAGGTTGTTTCACTTTCTTCAAAGATACTTAAATTATCCATTGCATAATCTTCGGCTTGAATTTCAATTAATTTTTCCATTTCTTGAAGAGCTTTTTTATCATCCAT
>CANQHB010000080.1 GCA_947623755.1 uncultured Bacilli bacterium
TTATTCCAACTTCTAAAAACAGCGGTTACAGCTTCGATTAATTGAACTTTAGGGTCTTGAGGAAAATCTTCACCGGCGATTTCTTTATAGATTTTTTTAAATTCTTCGGTTACTTCAACCATATCAGTATCCGTTAAATCAGTGTCATATTTAGCACCTTTAGCTTCTTTTATTTCATCTAGGCGACGTTCAAAACTAGATTTAGGATAGCCTTTTACAACGTCTGCGAACATTTGAATAAAACGACGGTAAGAATCATAAACAAAGCGTTTATTTTTAGTAGCTTGTGTAAAACCAATTGCTACTTCATCATTTAAACCTAAGTTTAAGACGGTATCCATCATACCAGGCATACTAGCTCTGGCACCACTTCTTACACTTACTAATAAAGGATTTTCTTTATCACCTAAAGTTTTCCCAGTAAGTTTTTCTAATTCATCTAATTTAGCATAAATTTCTTTTTTGATTTCTTCATCTATAACTTCTTTATCTTCGTAATATTTGTTACAAGCTTCAGTAGTTATAGTAAATCCTCTTGGAACAGGTAGTCCAATAGAAGTCATTTCTGCTAGATTAGCTCCTTTACCCCCTAATAAATCTCTCATGTCTTTGTTACCTTCTTGGAATAGGTAAACATATTTTTTTGCCATATTAGCCTCCTTTTAATTGTGACAAAATTATTATAACAGAAGTCAATTAATCTCTCAATTATTCTATTCTTATTTGACATAATTTAGACAAAAAAATCTATCAGATTCTGGTAGATTTTATTCATAAAATAATTGAGATATTTTTTCAGAAAACATTTCCATTTGTTCAGTTAAAATGTGTAATAGTTCATAAATAGCATCTAAATTATTATTTATTGAAACGTTACTAATTTTATTAATATCTTCCCCACTTAAGTTATTTCCAATATCTGTATTAAGCTTCTGAAAGGCTTTAATATCATTTTTTATAAAATCAATTATTTTTTTATTTTTTTCATTTTCACTTAATTGTTTAAAAGTGTCAAATACTTCATTAAATTCTACTTTCATCTTGACCTATCTCCTTGTAAATTATCAAGCGTTTTATTGTATTGTACTTGTCCTTGAGTTATTTTTGTTTCATAATATTGATTAATAGCTTTTATAGCGTATTCTAATTGTTTAGGCTCATTTATAAAATCTTTTTTGGCTCTTTCTATTTGAGCATCTCTTTCTATAATTAGTCTTTCTCTAGCTGGGCCTATTACTTGTTCTACTGCTTCGCTGCCATATTTTTGAATAATTTCTTGCTGATTTAATTTTTTAGGTTTTTTTCCGGCAAACAAGGTTTTGGCTTTTCCCCAAAAATTCATAGCCATATAAGCTTCGATTTTTTCTTCGTATAAAACATTGGCATTATGTGTTATTTGAGTTTCTCGCCATTCTTGGTCTTCTTGTTCTTTTCTTGCTTGAACTCTTCTTATAGTTTCCGCATCATGAGAATAAGAATCTATTTGCTCTTTTAAATAATTTATTTGCCCTTTTAAATATTTTGCTTTGCTTTCATCAGTATAGGAAGTAACAATATAACTTTCTGAATGACCATCTAAAGCATGTAATGGAAATGGAGTATCTTTTTTAATCTCTTTTGTTATACTTGCTAACTCTCTTTCATAATTTGCTAAATCTCTTTTCAATTCATTTAATTCTTTCATTATTATTTTCTCCTATCTTATATAGAAATTGAAATATCTTTTTATATTTTAATAATGTAATTATCTTCGGGAATTATTATATTTTCTATTTTTTCTTCCTTTAATTTATCTCTTGTTTCATCTTCCATATGGCTAACAACAAATTTGCAATTGGGATTATTTTTAGATAGTTCTTGTATATTATCTATTCCCATGTGTTTAGAAGTGCCTTTAATATATGTGCAATCACAAAATAAATATTTACATATGCTCGCCATATATTCAACATTATAGCATAGTGCGCTATCTCCAGTAAAGCCTATTTTATGATTATTAATTTCAAAAATATACCCATATGCTGGTTTCATTCTTCCATGATTAACTAATATTTTTTTAACATTATAATTGTTTACTTTAAAGCAATCATCATATACATAATTTAAATTAATTGTATCATTAATTCTCTTTACAGAATTAGGAAAAGCTAATTTTAATAATTTTTGCGATTTTCTTTTACCTTCTTTGCTACAATAAATATTAACATTTTTATTATCAGCTTTTGATTTTAATAAAAAATAGAATGGAATATCAAAATAATGGTCACCATGAAAATGAGTTAATAAAACATTTTCTATTTCTCTAGGATTAATACCCATTCTAAATAAATATTTGCACATACCATTAGGCATATCAACAAGAATATTATCATCTATCATATAAGAAGCGCTATTATATCCAGTCCATATGTTTCCACTTCCAATTACTCTAATTTTCATAAATTTACCTCTCTATCTTTAATATAAATTTAAATTCTATAATATTTTTTATATTACATTATCTTTTCCAATTAATTTTTCTAATAAAATTATTGCCATATTATGGTTTTCTAAACCACTATGAGACATACAATAATCTTTTAAAACTTTGACATTATAATTATTTTCGAATAGGTCTAAAGCTGTTTTAAATATACAGGCATCGGTATCAATACCACATAAATATATTACATTAATATTTTTTTCTTTAATGTAATTTTTTAACTCATTAGTTAAAGCTGTATATGTTCTTTTATTAAATATTTTATAACCATTGGTATCTAAAACAATTTCTCTATCATTTTCATGCATGCATCCTTTGTAATTTAAAACTTTATAAAAATTACTATTTTCGTCATTAATAAATTTAGTAAAAGCTATATATTTATAGTTAATACTATCCTTAGTTAATGTTGATATTTTTGAAATTAAACTTTCTGTGTTTTCATTTATGAAATTTCTTTGAACGTCAATTATTAATAAAAGATTTCTATTCATTTGTTTCCTCCTAGTTTCAAATAATACTTATTGTTATAATTTAAATCATACTTAAATTAAGTATATACTAAATATATTGTTTTTGCAACGCCAATTCTTATAAAATAATGTTATTGTCATATTTTTTAAAAATATTACTAAAAGTTCTTTTATTTTTAATTTTACTATTTATTACTTTTTAATACTTTTTTTATTTAAACTATGTCAAATAAAAAGGTAGGTTTCCCTACCAAAAGATAATATTACTTCTTGCCCATACATGAATAAGGATAAGCAGGATGAGCAAGATTTATTATTCAGTAACAATATAAGGATTGTTTTTGTTCCTTTATTATTTCCATTTGGATTGCTAAATGTAAACTTGGTATTAGCCTTTAGATTGATTACGGGACGCACACCACTCGTAGTGTGCTGCACTCCAAGGACACTGAGATTGCCATTATTCTCCACAGTGAAAATGCTAGCATAAGTGCTATAAAAAGCACGTGGTGTCATTATCCAATAGCATCCGGATTTTAACCAATAATCTGAATTTTTTTGGTCTCCAAAAGCTCCAGCTAATATTATTTCATCTACTGTAATTTGACCTATGGGATAATCTAATGCTTTATTCCCTCTTGTTGCATGGCCTTTCCATGTATAATAGTCTCTTTTATAGTATTTATTTTCTTCAAAATTATTTGGGCTACTACTACACTTTAAGCTTGCATAATTTACATCTTTCTTCCAACTTCCTGATGTATCAAACGTATTATACCACCCCTTATATGCTGTCCATATTTCTCCTGTCCCTCTATTTTTTGTTCCTTCTCTTGTCCACCATTGTTGAGGAGTACTACTTATTTGTCTATTATTACAAAAGCCAGCATTTTCGTCTATATGATGTAACTGTGTTATTTCGTTTAAATTAGTAATATTACTAAACTAGTCGTTTGTTTTGCTTGCTATATTACTTGGAGTTGAATTTGAATGAGTTTTACTAAAATCATTGACTCCAGTTGTTTCATACTAGTTTTTCCATCATTATAACATGTTTTTTCGGTACAGGATGGGTCGGTTACTGATGCTCCTAGAATTCCATCTTTAGTTAATCCTATATCTGCTAAAGTAGTTCCACCACTAGGCTTATAAAAATATAAATGGCACTTCGTTCCTTTTTTAGTATAAGGTGTTACATTTAATATCCCATTTTCATACGTTAAATTTATACTTGTGTCTTTTTTATCTTGGTTTTGTTCATCTTTAGTGGTGCAGTAGCTAGTTTTTAATAACTAACCACGTCTAAAAGGCGTGGTTTTCTCTAAGCCTATAAGGCTTTAATATTTACCAGCACTCATACGAAT
>CANQHB010000081.1 GCA_947623755.1 uncultured Bacilli bacterium
AATTGAGCTTAAACCACGCATAGCACTAGTAAATGGACTATATTTACCACCATCAAGACCAGTAATATCTTTAATTATACTAGGGGCTTGTTTAACAAACATAATAATTCCTAAAATAATTAGGACTTGGGTAATTAAGACTATTTCAAGAGAAGCTCCATTAGCATTTACAAAAATGTTAGTAATATTAAGACGAACTAATTTCATTATCCATATAGCAAAGAATAATATGCCTAGACGAATAAAGACTTCTAAATAGGTAGAGATAGTAGCTTTTAACCAATTAGAAAATACTTTGCCGGCTTGGTCATTAGGTACAATGCGGCATAATATAGGAATTGGCGCCATTAACTGAAAAACAGCTAACTTAATCATTCGAAGAGCAATATCAAAACAATAGCCAATTAAAACCACTAAAACAAATACACCGGCGACGGTACTAACTATCCATAAATAATCAACAGTTCCATCTTCAACTATTTTACTGGTTAAAGAAGTTATTTTTAAGAAATTACCATTTGTTTCAATTTCACTCCACCAATCAGCATAGGGTTTATCATCCACGGTTACTTCACTACAAGAAGCAACATTACCTAAAATTCCTGAATCACTATTTGCTAAAACATTACAATCTTGGGAGACAACAGGATGTAAAAATCCTCCTAAGACTGTAGAAGCAATAGCATTGCCCCCACTTTCAAGAGTATCTTTATTAGTATCAGTTGCATTACCAGATGATTCCGTTCCTATAATAATTTTACCGACGGTGTTTTCCATTAATAAAGCATTTTGAAAACTCATGGCAAAGTTAAATATGGTAGGAATAAAAGCAATTAAGGCAATAGATATAATAACATTTTTAATTATCGTAACAGGTGATTGCTTGCCTTTGGTTAATTCATCGGGATTTATTAAGGATTTTAATAAAGCATAAGCTAGCACAAACATCATTATAACCCCGATTACTACATATAATCTATTAACAAAGGCACCGACTTCCGCAGTGTTACTTAATATATTTTGTTGGCTTAGAAGAAGGATAATTTTGTAAACCCAGCTAACTAAAGAATAGACGATGCCGTCTAACCATAATAATATGCCAATAAAGAAACTTTGAATTTTATCTCCTATCCATTCTGCAGGATTTAATAATGTTAACATCTATTTCACCTCTACTTTCCAACAATACAACTTGGGTCGGTATATATTCCGAACATTTCAAAAATAAATTCAATTAATAAGGGAATGAAGAATATTATAACGACTATAATTAATCTTTTTACAGCAGTTTTTAAAGCTTTCTTAAGGCCTTCATCTTTATCACTAGTAGTGGCTTTAAAGAAGTCCACTATCGTCATTGCAAATAACAATAAGATGGCTGCATATTTTAATAAGTTAAAAGCAAATTGTAAATAATAAGCTGGAGCGTCTTTATCGTTAGGGCTTCCTAAATAACTAGTACAAACATTGGCATCGCCACTTAAATAATCGTCCGGTAAAAAAGTGGCAATACTTCCGGGATTTACTAATTCAGGAGCGTTACTAGATGTGCCATCGTCTTTAATACCATTATCTACTAGATTATTATTAGAATATTTTTCTAAACGATAAACAAAACAATTAGCGTCTGTATTTTCATTACAACTTTTAACTATAGTATAATTAGTCTTATCTTTTTTGATATATATATCTATGTTATCTTCGCAGGTACTTATATAATTTGAAGAAGAATTTAAGGGTAATTCATTATTATTACCATCAATTAAAGTATGCGAATTATCACTATAACGATGATAAAATAATTCACCGGCCGCTTCAGCTTGAGTTTGGGAACCAGCACTAGAAGTGGTTTTTATATAAGAACAAGTTAAAATTTCTTGTTTTATAGGAGTTGATGATGTTTCTTCTTCAATATATTCTGACCTTTGAGATTGTTCCGCAACATAAGAGGCTGTTAAAATATTGGCCGCTTCACAATTACCATCGGAATCTTTTGAGCATGAAGCATAAAAATCAGTACCATGAGGAGTTGCAGGGTCAAAATATATTTTTGTAGGACAGGTAAATTCTTTATTTTTAAAAAAATCAGAATAATTTAAACCCGGCATTTTATAAGAAAAAGATTTAGCCTTCTCTCCTTTTTTATTGTAAGATTCAACCCCTTCAAGTTTACCTTCTTTAAAGATAACTTTGTAGGTAGTATCAAGAAAATTATCTTCATGGTAAGCACAAATAGCACTTTGGACATAATAATTACCTTGATTATCAGTTTTATAATTTTTAGCCTTTACCGGAGTAATAAAACTTAGACTTATTAAGAATATTAATATAAACTTCTTCATTTTATCAATCTCCTATCTGGCAGGCGGCAGTATTAGGATCGATTAAGCATTCAGTACAAGCACCAAATTCCGAGCCTCGATAAACGTCTTCACCGCCAATTAAAGTAACGGCAAAATTAATAATCGCAGGAATAAAGAAAATTATAATACCGGCAATAGCTCGGAATGCTAAAGTTTTAGCAGATTTTTTGATTTCATCATCTTTGCTGGCAATAACAGCTTTGCCAAAATCAATAAAACCAAAAATCATAATAACAACGGGAATAATAATTTTTAACATAAAGAAAATATAGCCCACAGCGCGGAAGACTTTTAATACAGTACCTTCACAGAAATGTTCACGGTCAAAACCAGTTGGAGAAGAAGTTGTTTCATTATTAGTAGTAGGTTTAGTACTTGGAGTATTAGTACTTGGTTTACTTGAAGTTGAAGGATTGGTATTAGGCTTACTTGCAGTTGTTCCAGCAAAAGCAATACACTCTCCTTTATTTTCTGGAGTTCCTGGTTCTTTTATTTTATCGTATTCTTCTTTTCCTTTAGGACAAACATTGTTATTATTAATATCATAATAGTATAACTTGCCATTATACATAAAACCATCAACGTAAATTTGAGAAACTAAACCACAATTAATTTCATTATTCGAATCTAGGTATTCACTAGCACTTATACTTACTTTAGGACTACCCGCGGTTGCTTCCTTTGTAGAGCAAGAGACACTACTATTAGTAACTTTACATTCGAAAGTTATATCATTATTCTTATAATAGCAAGTAGCATCAGCTTGAGCAGTACTAAGGAAGAGAAAACTAGTCATGAATATTAATAACATATATCTCGTAATTTTCATAAACTCCTCCGTATATATACAATAATTTAATTTAAAATTAACCATAATCATTATAACAAACTTTAGCCTAAAAAAAAAGATATTTATATCTTTTTAATAATAAATATGGATTAAAGAAGAAATAACACAACTAGGGTCGGTATAGATACCGAACATTTCAAAGGCAAATTGGATTATTATAGGAATAAAGAAAATTATTACTACAACTATTAAACGCTTTAAAGCTTTTTTTAAAGTTTTAGGTAATTCATCTTGTTTATCACTAATGGTGGATTTAGCAAAATCAGCGATAGTAAGACCAAAAAGAAGGATAATTGAAGCATATTTAAGTAAATTAAAACCAAATTGGAGATAGTAAGCTGGGTCTTCTTTATCTTCAGGACTGCCAAAATAACTAGAACAATTATTAGAAACATTAAAATCTAAGTAAGCTTCATTAGTAGTTATGGCTCTTACATTAATACTAGGAAGAAATAAACTAAAACTAAATATTAAAAATATAATTATTTTTTGCATATTAAAACCTCTTTAGATTTCTAATATAATATATTACGAAGGAAATTGCAAGAAAAAATCTAATTAAAAGTGTTGATTATTATGTTTTTTTAAGTATATAATATAATTAAATTGGGAGGAAAAATGATGAAAAAGAAAATTAATGATTATAAAACTATTCATTTTATAGGTATTGGTGGAGCTAGTATGTATGCGACCGCGGCCCAACTAAAAAGTGATGGAAAAATTGTTACGGGAAGTGATATGCAAGAATCTCATAATATTGAATATTTAAGAAGTATTGGTATTGAAGTTATAGTGGGCCATGATTTAGAATTAGTTAAAAAGGCTGATTTAGTGGTATATACTGCGGCAGTTCATGATACAGACCCAGAACTTTCTTATGCAAGAGAACATAATATTGAGGCCGTAGAAAGAGCCGAATTTATCGGAGAATATACGAAAGATTATGAAAATTTAATATGTGTTAGTGGAACTCATGGCAAAAGTACAACAACTAGTATGATTGCCAGTATTTTCTTAGAAGCTAACCTTAACCCTACTATTCAAATTGGGGCTTCTTTAAAGAAAATAAAGGGTAATTATTATATAGGTGAGAAAAAATATTT
>CANQHB010000082.1 GCA_947623755.1 uncultured Bacilli bacterium
TTATTTCCTAGGGTTATTTCATATTCTTTTCTATTTACTAATTTCATCTCTTTTAGTATTTTCTTAATATCATATTGATATTGTCCTTCTTTTGCTAATTCATACTCTAACCTTAAATTAATTGAATTTTCTTTTTGTTGATAAAATTTAAAAGTTCCATCTTGATATATTTCTACGTATTTCCATTTATCTTTCGCTGTATTAGTTCTAATCTGCATAATAAGCCCTTCTGCACTTATAAAGTCCTCTATAATAATCGGACCCTCAAAAACATATTTTGTACTTAGTTTTTCTTCATCCCTTAAAAATTCTCCAATTCCAATAGCCCCAATTATGAGAACTATAACTATTATTATTCCTTTTTTCAAAAAAACTTATTCTTCCTTTCTAAAAATATGCCAAACGCCCTCAATTAAAACGTCTACCTGGTCTTCTTTTATTATCTGATAACTAGCTTCTTCTAAAAAATTAGCTTCATTATTATTAGTCGGGATTTTTTCATATCCCACATGCGTAAGTATTTTTCCATCCATAACGCCACATCTAGCTTCATTACTAACTAAGCCCGTATCATAATATAAATTATCCTTAACTTTAATAATTCTTTTCTTATCTTCATATTTTTGGAATATACTTGCTACTTTTAAACTATCTTCTTCACTTAAAATAACTTCCATCGCCTCATTATTTACTTTTTTATTTACATGAACTTGCGACCCTAAATATAAATTATATAATTGCGATTTATTCTTTAATATATAATTAAAAACACAATCACAAGTCTTAGTCGTATATTTATCTTGATATTTCACCAATATTTCTTCTAATTCACTACTTTCATAAACTATATTAGCTTTATTATCGGCATTAATTAAAGTATAAGCTTCATCCATCTTACAAACTAATCCTTGATATTGCAAATTTCTTCCTATATGAATATCTTTATTACCCTCTAAAGTATTACAAACAATTACATTTATATCACCATCTTGATACAATTTTGTTCCCCCATCTTTAGCGCCAGTTTTATATTTAAGTATTTTTAGTAATACTTTAATATAATCTGAATCAATTTCTAAAACTTCCTTAAGTTCTTTTTTGTTTCCTTTATAATCCACAATTATACTCGCTAAATCATGGGTATAAATATTTCTATCTCCTAAACTATAATATAAATTAATCCTGTTCTCATTTTCTTTAATCTCAATTATTTTATCTTCTTTAACTATTTCTTTTTCCTTTAAAGCTTTTATGCCTAGCCCAGCTAAAGCTAGAACTAAAATAATACTTCCCCCAATTACCATCTTTTTCAAAAATTACTCGCCTCCTACCTCTTTTATTACTGATTTAATAAATATTTTTAATTCCTCTAAAGTTATGTTTTTGGTTTTCAATTCTACTAAGTAATTATCTACTTTAAACTTACAATAATACTGCTCTTTATCTTGCATTATTACCATCGATACTCCATCAATATTCGAAACTAAATAATCTCCTAAGCTTGCCTCTTTAAAATTGCCGCTTTCTTCCAGCCTAAAATTAATTGTTCTATTTTTTTTATCACTATAAACATACTCATAACCTCTAACGTCTAAAATAGCACTAGTACTATCATTATCATCATAAACCCTATTCTTAATTAAACTTAAATCATCCGGAACCGTAACTTTAAATAGTTCGGGAGCCTCTTCTTCCATCCCATCAGTATTTTTATTTTCCTCTTCTTCTATTTCAACATTATTAATTTTTATTTCTTCTTGCATATTAGTTACATTAACACTTTGTTCTTTCGAATCATCACTTGAGCTTTTAAACATACTTTTTGGTACTAATAAAACTAATCCTACCCCTATAAGTACCAATATTACGTCATATTTTTGTCTCTTTTTCTTTTGATATTTCTTCATAATAGTTTCTTTCATGCTTTCCTGATTTAATTCTAATAATGTTTTCTTCATCATTCCAATTCGCCTCCTTTAATCTAATATTTGGGCTAATTCTTTTATAGTCCGGTATAAATAATTTTTAGTATTAGCAACACTCAAATTAAGTACTTCCGCAATTTCTTTTAAACTTAAACCTAAATAGTAATATAAATAAAATATTTTAAATATTACAACTTTCTTTTTCTGTAAAAAATTCCAAACTTCTTTTATTTGTTCTTCTCTTATAATTAATTTAGGAATATCTACATAATCAGGTATCTCCCCTAAAACTTCTTGGTCTAACTCTCTTAACTTTTTTTGATATCTAAACCTATAATAATCTTTTACTTTATTTTTGGTAATTCCCATTACATAATCTAAGCCTTCCTCATGCCATTTATTTTGGTCTATTCTTTTTAAAACTGCCAAATAAATATTTTGCACTATATCTTGAATATCTTCCATATTACAACAATTACTAACCACGTATTGCAAAACCATTTTATATGAATTATTATAAATCTTATTAAATTTCTCCAAGGCTTGCGAACTCATCATTACACCATCTCTCTTAATATGTCGTAAAAATTCTTTAAAAGTTTCATTATTTTAAAAAAAAGTAAAATTTCTTTACTTTTTTACTTTCTCATATAATAAATCCGCCATTTCTTTAATTATCTCTATCTTTTTATTTTCATTATCTAACATTACTGTATAATTTTTAAATTCTTTATCTTTTATTTCTTGATAATAACTTCTCGCTTTATTTATTAAATCCTTTACTTCTTCATATTTTTTATCCTCTGTAAAATAACTTTCATAATAATTATTAAATCTTGATAAACAATCCTTATTATTATTGCTATATCCTTTAATTAAACTATTAAATTCTTTAGCTTTAATTTTTTCATAACTATTAAATCGTCCCACATAATTACTATCCGTAAATACACTTCCATCATCAGTCGCATATAAATAACAAATCCGAATATCCCTCATCATACTAGTATATATTTCTTCTAAGTCTTTATCAATCTTTTTACCATTCAACTTATACCAATTAATATTTCCTTCTTCATTAGGTAAAGCTATCTCATCCATTTCATTCTTTATCATATCTAAATTATTCTGATAATTACTAAGTATTTCCGTATTTTCTTTAGTTACTATGTCGATATCCATATTATCACTAATTATTTTTGAAGCGGCCTTCGTCATAATAACGACACCACCTATTACTGTTCCTAAAAAAATCATTACTAGTACTTTAAATCTACTCATTTTTATTCTCCTTTAAAATCTCTTTTTTTAAATTTGAGGCATATATTTCTAACTTATTATTATTATCTTTAAAAGTTATAATATTAACTCCTTCTTGATACTTAACCTCTTTTATTTTTGTTAATTGACAATTAAATACTATTTCTTCTTGCTTCGGAATTTCTACTCCTCTTCCACTTAAAAACTGATTATATAAAATATCTTTATTTACATCTTTAAATAAAATTAGTCTTTCATTTGTTATTATTAACTTTAACCAAAAATCCCTATTGTTAGCTTTAACCCTTACCTTTTCTATTATTTCTCTAACAACTTCTTTTTCACCTAATTTAAAATTCATAAAAACTCCTCTATAAAAAGAAGCACACTAAACAAGCATGCTTTCTTTTTTATCCTCTTTTGCAAGTGGCATTACTATCTTCCATTAACATTTCTTTTGTTTCTTTATAACTTTCTGGCATTTCGTCTTCATCAACATTACCCAAGAAAGACATAATTTTTTCAAATTTTCCTTTAACTGTAATCTTCTTTTTTCCTCCGGAATTAGTTACCTTCGTTCTAAGTCCTTGATTTTCTAAAAGTTTAATTCCTGCTTCAATTTGTGAATTTGTTGCATCGCTATCCATGGTTACTATTAATGTTGCTTTATCCGGCTTTCTTTTTGGAAATTCTACCGACAATTTCATAGTAACGTCCTCATCTTTATAAGTACATTCCAAAGTTTTAACTTTGGAATTAGCTAAAATTAAAGCCACTCCGACAACGACCACGACTAAAGCTGGAATTACTACTTTTTTATCATCCTTAACATATTTAATAATTCTATTTATAGTATCATTACCACTTGTATTTTTCTTATTTTCAACCTTATTATCTAACTTTTCCCCACAATTATTACAAAATTGGGCTCCTGCATTAACCTTTGCCCCACATTTTCCACAAAACATATATATAACACTCACTTTCTTATTTTAATTATACCTTTTATTTCTAAATATTGCAATACTTATTCTTCAACTGGATGTTTACC
>CANQHB010000083.1 GCA_947623755.1 uncultured Bacilli bacterium
TTAATAATCTCATGAGTTTTAGGAGTAGTATAAATAAGATAACACTTTTGTTGGTCATTTATTTGATATAAAGGCTTAGTGTCAAAAGAAAAAGTGTAGTATTTATCATCTCCATATTCCGGAGTCATTTTAGTAAAATCAATAGAATCTTTGGTAATCCTAGGGGGAGTACCGGTTTTTAATCTTTGGATAGAAAGACCGAGTTTTTTTAAATTATCACTTAAATGATTGCTTCGAGCCTCACCATGTGGACCACCAGGAGTATTTTCTGAGCCAATTAAAATATTACCTTTTAAATAAGTGCCGGTCGTTAAAATAACCGCCTTACTAGTAATTTGGGTACCATCGGCAAGAATAATTCCTTTAACTTGATTATCTTCAACGATTAAGTTTTCTACCATACCTTCAATTATCGTTAAATTAGGAGTATTTTGTAAGGCTTTTAACATATTTTTCGGATAAGTTATTTTATCAGCTTGAGCTCGAAGACTACGAACAGCAGGACCTTTGCCATTGTTTAACATTTTTATTTGAAAATGAGATTGGTCGGCAATAATACCCATAAGCCCACCTAAAGCGTCAATTTCTCTTACAATTATACCTTTAGCAGTACCACCAATCGCGGGATTACAGGGCATATCAGCAATATTGTTAATACGAGCCGTGACTAAGGCTGTTTTTAAACCTAAGATGGCCCCAATATGGGAAGCTTCACAGCCAGCATGACCCCCTCCGACGACTATTAAATCATACATTTTAATCACTTACTTTCTATATTATTTACCTAAACAAAACTTGCTAAATAAAGTATCTAATAATTCATCTTGATAAGTTTCACCAGTTATTTCGCCTAGTAAATCCCAGGCATGCTTAATATCAATCGCAATCATATCTACCGGAATATTTTTAGACGCACTAGCGAGGGCATTATCAATAGATTTTAATGCTTCTTTTATTAAATTAATTACTCGAACGCTAGATACTACTTCTAAATTAGAAGTATTTAATTTTTCTAAATCAAAAAGCTCAATTATTTTATTTTTTAAAGCGTCAATACCTTCTAAAGTAATGGTATTAC
Source organism: uncultured Bacilli bacterium (assembly GCA_947623755.1). GTDB lineage: Bacteria > Bacillota_I > Bacilli_A > RF39 > UBA660 > Caccenecus. Next base: position 1,079 of record CANQHB010000083.1, read on the forward strand.
CATAAACAAGATTAGAAGTTTTAGGAATAGTTAATTTAGCTGGTAAATCATTTTTATTAATATAAGTTATAACAGTTTTATTGTGAAGTTTAGATATTAATTCTTCATCTTCCTTAGTTAATTCTTCATTATTATTTAAAACATGAATGACTAAATCAGCGTCTTCTAAAGTAGCTAAAGATTTATCAACCCCGATTTTTTCGACTAAATTGGTAGTTTTACGAATACCGGCGGTATCAATAAATTTTAAACGAATGCCTTTTAATTCAATTTCTCCTTCCACAATGTCGCGGGTAGTGCCAGCAATATCTGTGACGATGGCTTTGTTTTCTTTTAGTAAGGCATTTAAAAGACTACTTTTACCGACATTAGGGCGACCAATAATAGTGACTTTGATACCTTGATTGATAATTTTACCAATTTGCGATTCTTCTAAAAGACTAGTTAATTCTTGTTTTATTTCGGTAAGACGCGGAGGCAAATTATCTAAAGTGATAACTAAAGCGTCTTCATATTCCGGATAATCAATATTTACTTCAATATTAGCCATTAAATTAACAATTATATCTCTAACTTTTTTGATTTTGGCCTCAACTTTACCATCAACGGTGTTTAAAGCAAGTTTACGTTCTAATTCCGTTTCAGAATTGATAAGATTTTGGACGGCTTCCGCTCTAGTTAAATCAATACGGCCATTTAGAAAAGCTCGTTTAGTAAATTCACCACTTTGGGCAAGACGAATACCAGTCGATAGGACTGTTTCCAAAACTTTTTTGGTTGAAGCGATGCCGCCATGGGTATTAATTTCGACAATATCTTCAGTCGTGTAAGTTTTAGGAGCTTTAAAGACACTTACTAAAACTTCATCAATACGTTCATTATTAGCCATAATATAACCATAATGAATGGTATGACTAGGCACTTCATTTAAATTTTTACCACTAAAGATACTGGCAACTTTGGAAATAGCTTCAGGACCACTTACCCGAATAATAGAAATAGCACCGATACCTCTAGCAGTGGCAATAGCACAAATAGTATCAAACATAAAAAGTCACTTCCTTTTTAGCGACTATATTATAGCATTTTTTTATTAGTTTGACAATTTTTTGTTTATTTTAAAATATTAAAAGGAAAATAAAGCATAAAAGGCCAGATAAAAGATTACTAATTAAATTAATAAAATCATTATTGCAAAAACTAAGACCGCGATAATAAATAGTTTTAGTGTCACAATGACTAGTTTTTTCTGTTATAATTTGACACTTTGGACATTTATATTTTACTTGAAGTAAAGCCCCAAGCAAAGAATCTATAAAATTACCAAGAAAACCACATAGAGTAATAATTATTAAAGCGATAAAATCTCGACTAAAAAGAAAATAGATTAGGGCAATAATTAGACTGCCGATAAAAGAGGCTATAATACCTAATAGGCTAATATTACCGGAAAGACCGGTGGTACTTTTTTTAAAGGTTAAAATATTAAATGGTTCTTTTTTGGATAAAACGCCAATATCAGAGGCAAGACTATCTGAGATAGCTTCCGACATTAAAGCCGCATAGATAATTAACCAAAGACTATTTTTAGTTAAAGCATAAATTAAAATAGCACATGTTCCGGGAGCAACATTTACGATAATCGACATGATATCTTTTTTATGACCTTTTTCATGGATATCTTTAGTGACAGCAATTCTTTTCGAAGTTTGGATTTTATTAGCAAGAACAGTTAATAAGAAAACCGCACTTAACATTAAAAAAGAAGATATTCCTCCAAAATAGGTAATCAGACACGAAAAAGTAAAAGCTAAGGCTAAAGCGGGATAAGTCATAGCTTTTTTAAAATGGGCTAGGGAAGCTAAAAGAAAACTTAATAAAATACTAATAAATAAAGGCCACATATATCCTCCTATAAAAGATAAGTTATTAGAGCTAAGCCTAAAGGTAAAGTTAAGTTATCATAACCTTTAAAGCCAATAAATTCTAAAATAGTTGAGCTTAAACCAATTAAGAAATATTTAAAGAAAGTATATCCTAAGTTAAAGTACATATTAAAGAAAATACTAATTAGAATAGAAATAACAAAGACTCCAAGCGAACCACTATAAGTTTTTTTAGTATTTCCAATTTCTAATTTTAATTTATAACCAAGAAAGGGAGCAAGACCATCACCTAAGGCCATCGTTAAGACCGCTATCCCATAGTATGGTAAAAATTTAGGCATTAAATACGTGATTAAAGCAAGAATGGTAAAACTTAAAGCATAATAAATTGTACCTTTAGTGTTGTGTTTCTTTCTTTCCATAGATTTAATTAAATTCGTTTTATAAGAGATATAATTAATAAAGATAAAAGTTAGAGGAGGAATAATTAGGTGATAGGAAGTTTTAAAAAAATACACCATAATAAACCAAGAGAACCCCACTAAAATATGAATTAATTTACGAGTAGTCTCTTCTTTGTAATTAAATTTTTTATTTAGAATAGTAGTAAATATTAAGACTATAGCTAAATAAAGATATGTTAAAATATAACCAATTAATATTTTCATATAGTACCTCTTAAGGACATTATAGCATTTTAATTTCGGGTTGTAAATTGTAAATTTTATTGCTAATAATTATTTCTTTTTATAAAAATGTGAAACAAAATTGGTTTAAAATTAGTAAAAATGTTTCACATTTTAAAGGATAGAAAAAATGTTACTATCTCTTACTGAATTGATATTTCTTATATTTAAAGGAAAAGTAGGTATTGGTGAGTTACTTGTAAGCTATTAATCCTATATAATAGCAAAAAAACAGAGTGTAATTAAACACTCTGTAATTTTAGTGTTATTTGCCTTGGTGCGACGCTAACACATAGCGCTTACCTATATAATGTAAATTTATTAAATTTACGGCGCATAACAAGGACTTACTGATAACACCATTATTATATTATGCATTTTTTTAAATGTCAATACATATTTTTATTACGCTTTCGTTGTTAAATTTAACTATTTAGTTATTTTATAGGGAAAAAGAACTCTCCTAATATATATTTTTCGCTTTTCATTTTATTAATTTCATTAGAAAAGCAATTATTTGCAATTAAATTTGTATAATAAATATTAGAAAATACATCTGCTATTTGTATTAATTCTCTAG
>CANQHB010000084.1 GCA_947623755.1 uncultured Bacilli bacterium
CGACCTACCGGGTATGAACCGGTCGCTCTAGCCAGCTGAGCTACATCGCCATGTGTACTAATAATATATCAAAAATACCTTTTAAAGTCAAGATAAAACCTCTACTTTAACAGGTTTTATCTTAAGTCTTTAAAATTTCTTTTGTAAATAATACTTCTTTAATATCTTTATTATATTTCTTTCTTAAATTATATTCTTGCTGAATATCAAAATTTTCATTTTTTCTATTAAATCTACTAGGAATAACTAAATGATATAAATCTATTAACTGAATATATTTAACTCCATTTTTACTAGTAAATAATAATTGAAATCCTCTTTCCTTACTTGTAATCAAAGTACACTTATATATAATATCATTTCTATTAAAATTCTTATCATATAAATTTAATATTTCATATAATCTTTTAATTTTTTTCCTATCAGCGTTAGACTGTAAAGAAACTTCCACCCCTTCAAAATTTTTATCAAAATAAGTTGCATCACGCTTCAAATTATCTATATGTTCTTTCAAATCTTGATTTCTTACACTTGATAATCCTCTTTCTAAAAAATTCGTAAATTTTAAAGTATCGCTTTTAACAGAATAATCATTAACAAAAATAATCTTAGTTGTTGGTACATTTTTATATTTAATTTTCTTATACTTATTATAAATTCTTTTTTTACTATACTTGTTGGGCAAATTCATATATTATCTCATCTTTATCAAGTTTATTATTATGATAAGTATCTAAAGCATTAAATTTATTCTTCCAACAATCCATTTGATGAGTAAGTTCCACCAATCTAAAATCACTTAATTCAAATAACTCCAAAGATAAATCCTTAATAAATTCTCCCACATATTTTTCTTTTTCTGTTTTAAATATAGAACTCTCATCTAGTTGTTCATTATTAAACTTCTTATACACATCACTAACCACCGGGCCATATACCCAAGCTTCAAAGTCTTCACTAAAAAGATATTTAGAAAAATTTTTTAATTCTTTACCATCATTATTAGCGTCTGATTTTATAACAAAAGCTCCCCATTCTCCAAAAAGAAAAAATAATACTTTCTGTAATTTTAAAGGTGAAATATCTCGTTTATAAATATTATTATGAATATAATTTATATATTTTGCTAAATCTAAAGCTTCAAAAATGCTATCCTTTTTCATCGCTCAAATTCCTTCCAACTGCTTTTTCTATTTTACTACATTAAAAAATTTTGTCAACTTTCTTTAACGGTGCTATCCCCAGTTTCATAATTAATATCTACTCCATCTTCCACATTGTAAATATAAATATGAAACTGAATGCCTTTTCCTTTATCTTCTAAAGACTCTGCTTCCATTTCAATTCCACTTGCAACTAAATTAGCTCCTTCATATATTGGTGTTACACGATATAATACATGATTTTTCGTTTCTTTAACATACTTAGCGACCATATTTTCATAATCTAACATGACCCCAGTATTGGCACTTCTCGTGCAAGTAATAAGATTTTTTTCGTTAGCATTTTCCCCCGTTAATTGAAATCCAATTAAATGACACCGGTTATACAAATATTTACCATCCACAAAATCATACTTTACTGTATGCCACCCCGATGGTTTTACTTGATTAATTGCCTCTCTCTTATCATTAGGCATTGTATCTAATCCCACTTTAGCTATTGCAACCCCAGCTCTTCCTAAAATATCTAAATTACTATATCTTTCCTTTTCTTGCATATTATAATCTTCTTCCGTAAAATTAGGTTTATTTTCATTAATATATACATAAGGGTTTCCATCATAAGCCGGAATATTTTGAATAGACGCATAAGATTCACTAAAAACATGAACTGCTAAATATCTTTTAATATCATCTTGAAAATATGATAAAAGCATTACTATGACCGCTAAAATAACTATTATGAAAGACTTATTATTCCTTTTCCTTCTTTTCATACTTACCTCTTATCCTACCACCATTATATCACGAATTTTAATCTTCCTCTATCTTTTTTTCGATTATCGCACTATCTTTTTCAATTACGCCATTATAAAAACTTGGCACTTCCCCTTCAATCATCATAGAAGCTATAACATTCTTATATTCTAGGGTTAATTTTTTATCTTTAAACGGCATCATAATATTATTAGTAAACTTAATATAAACAAATACTTCTACTAAAGCATTATTAAAACCATAATTAGTTATTTTCGTCTCTAAATTAGTAAGGACTGTTCCTATAAAATTAATTTTGACCGGAATTTTAGGCCCTACATTATAAAAATATCCCCCTTTAAATAAACTTCCAATTGGAATATTTAAAATCATGCTATTGGTTTTATGACTTAAGCTTTTATCTAAATAACCTACTTCTATTGTTCCATCTTCTATCATTTTATAAGAATTAGTTAAAGTATCACTTACTACGTCTAATATTTTATAAGCATTATCTAAATTAAAGTCAACATACAAAATTTCTTTCTTATCATTTTCTTTAATAATCAATATATCTTTTAAACTATCTTTATTTAAAATATCATTAGTTAATCTATCCGTGACTAAATAATTCATTACTCTTTCCAGTTCTTCTTTACTAAACTCTTCTAAATTATTTGTAATTCCTTTATTAAATTTAACTAACAAAAAAACCGTTAAACTAATAATTAAAATACCTGTTATAATTCCTATCTTTCCCTGTATTTTATTATTAGTTAACCGCTTCTTATGTTTTGCTTTAAATTTATATTTCATACTAGAAATATATGCATTAAAATAATCCAATATTTAAAAACTTATTTAAAAATATTACAATTCCTGCGATTAAGATTAAACTTACTACTACAATTACCACATATATTAATGCTCTACTTGATTTTACTTCTTTCTTTAAATCATTAAAATCATCAAAGTCACTTTGAGTAAAAGCAAGCGTATTTGTAAATTCTTGTTTCGTTTCTTCTTTAATTTTTTCTTCCAAAGCTTTATTTTTAGCTTCGATATCAGCGTCTTGTCTTGCTTTTGTTGCTTCCTCTAAAGACATAATTGGTGAAGTTTCTCCAATACTTTCTTCTTCCTTAGAAGCCCCCACTACGACGGTATTTTCATCCCCTTTTAAATCCGTTAAGATATCAAGCGGATTTAATTCTTCTTGTTCTTCTTTTTTGGTATCTAGTTCCCGCATTGTAATAGTATTAATTAAATCCATAAGTTCACTATCATCAGTTTTCTTATCTTTAATATCCGGAACTTCCAAAGTATCTTCTTCTACTTCTTCTTTTATGGGTTCCTCTTTTTCTTCTTTCTTTTCTTCTCCCGTAATATCTAAACTATTTAAAATATCAAATTGGGTATCTCTTACTTTTTTAAGTCTTTCTTGTTCATAGTCTACTTCTTTTTCACTTCGTGCTTTTTCTAATATCGCATTAATGTCATACTCTCTTGTCTCATCCATACTTATATTAGGCTCTTCATCATATTCTTGAACTACAATACTTCTTCTTTTTGGTTCTTTATTATATTTAGTATCCAAAATCTTTTTAATTTTTTCAACGTCTATTTCCTTAGCATTATTATCTAATACTGTCGCATTCGAATCTAACTTATAATCTTCAACCTCATAATTATTTATATTTTGATATAATTCCTCATTCTTATGCTGTCTTAAAGGTGTATCCGTATTTTCTTCATAATATTTTTGCATTCTTGTTTGCATAAGCTTCACTTTCCTTTATAATAATAATATCATACTTTTTAAATATTTAAAAGCCTTTTATCTTTCCATTTTCATAAACTTTTGTTATAATTATTTTAAAGGAGAAAAAAAGATGAAAAAAATTAAAGTTAATGAGGAAGCCTGTATTGGATGTGGCGCTTGTGTTGCCATTAATCCTGACCATTTTGCTTTTAATGATGAGGGCTTATCTCATCCTATTAGTCAAGACAATTTAGACCAAAAAGAATTACAAAACGCTATCGATTCTTGCCCAACTAGTGCTATTTCTTTAGTAGAAGCTGAAAGCGAAGAATGCGAATGCAATGAAGAATGTGAAGAAGAATGTTCTTGCGAAGATTGTGGCTGCGAATGCTGCCATCATGAATAAAAAGCTTTAAGTAGCTTTTTTATTATGTCAAAAAAAGATGAAGCTTAAAACTCCATCTTCGGTCCGGGTAAAGGATTGGACCTCTTGCCTATATATAAAAGTGTA
>CANQHB010000085.1 GCA_947623755.1 uncultured Bacilli bacterium
CTTACGTTTATATTATAATATATTTTTTTCAAAATAAAAAGACTATTAACGAAATTTCTTTTGTCAACAGTCTGAAATCACTTTGAAAGTGATTTTTTTAGTTTTAAAAATAATATTTTATTGATATAATATAAAGAAAGAGGAGTACGCCAATGAAAAGGGTCATAAGTTTAATAATCGGTATATTAGCTATTTCTGGGATAACTGGATTAACTATATATACTCTTCAAAATAAAGGTTTAAAAGAAGATATCTCATCTACTAGTAATAAAGAAATTGAACTAGTTACCAGCACCTATAATGGAAGTAATTTATCAGAACTATACAATGTCTATTTAAATAATCAAAAGCATAAATTAAAATTTGAATACCGAGCTCAAGTTATTGATACTAATGTTGGTAAAATTGGTTCTTTAGAGTTAATTGTTTATTTTGATGGAGGAAGTATTATTCATGAAGAAATAGTAAATAATATTAATGCCGAAGAAGCTATCGCTGAAGAGTTTTTTAAGAATACTAATGTTAGTGCTGTAAAATTAAATTTAGAAGATATTAAAAAAACCAAAATAAATGATAAAGAATATATTTTACTAGCCCTAGATTATTATGATATTTTTAATAAAAGTAAATACTTCTTATTTGATGATAAAGGTGATTTATTAGTAAATAATGGTTCTTTAATTAAAGATAATAGTATTCATTACTTAAATAAGGACAATACCGAATTAAATATCTTTTATGGCTCTAATACTTCGGAACAAATAATGGCTAAATATGAAGATGGGGCAATATTTGCAATTGAACCCATAGTTAATCCTGATAATCCGGAAATATATACGCTTATTGAATGCAAATACTACTATCAAGATAATGAAATAATTAGGGAAGAACTTAATACTTATCCGGAAGTTATTTCTAAATCTAATCCTCTACCTAATGCCAATAATATAAATGCTACGGAAGAGTAGTATTTTTTCTTTGCGATTTTTAATATTTATGATAAAATAAATATAGGTGAATCTTATGTTTGTAGATGAAATAACAATTAAAGTAATCGCTGGTAAAGGTGGCGATGGTTGCACTTCTTTTCGACGGGAAAAATATGTTCCTATGGGTGGCCCTGATGGTGGTAATGGTGGTCATGGCGCTAGTATTATTTTTAAAGTTGATAAAGGCCTTAAAACTTTAATTGATTTAAGATATTTAAAAATCATTAAAGGTAATAAAGGTGAAAATGGTAAAGGTTCCAATCGCCAAGGCTCTAATGCGGAAGATATTATTATAAAAGTTCCGGAAGGAACTACCATTACGGATTTAGATACTAACTTAGTCCTAGCTGATTTAGTGGGGGATAATACCGAAGTTGTAGTCGCCCAAGGTGGACGGGGTGGAAGAGGTAATGCAGCCTTTAAAACCCATAGTGATAATGCTCCTAGAATTAGTGAACTAGGGGAACCAGGCGAAGCAAGATACTTAAAAGTTGAATTAAAAATGCTTGCCGATGTTGGGCTAATTGGTCTTCCTAGTGTTGGTAAATCTACTATTTTAGCAAGTGTTTCTAAAGCTTCACCTAAAATAGCTAGTTATCATTTTACTACTTTAGTACCCAATTTAGGTGTCGTAAAATTAAAAGACAATCGTAGTTTTATTATGGCTGATTTACCTGGCTTAATCGAAGGTGCCTCTAATGGTGTCGGACTTGGTCATAAATTTTTAAGACATGCTATGCGCACCAAAATTCTTGCTCATGTAATTGATATGGGCGCCGAAGAAAATCGTAACCCTCTAGACGATTATTTAACAATTCGGAGTGAAATCAATAAATATAGTGAAAAACTAGCCAATAAAAAAGAAATAATTATTGCTAATAAAATGGATTTACCTCAGGCTAAAGAAAATCTTGAAACATTTAAAGCTAGATATCCAGACAAAGAAATAATTGAAATTAGTTCTGTAACTAATAAAGGTTTTGATAAATTATTAAAACGTCTTGCTGATATCTTAGATGAACTAACTAATAATCCTTTATATGAAGAAGATGAACTAGAAAGTCATGTAATTTATAAATTTCAAAATGAAAAACCTTATACCATTACTAAAGAAAATGACGTTTGGGTTATTAAAGGTAAAGAATTAGAAAAATTATTTAAAATGACTCGCTTCGATGAAGATGACGCGGTTTTAAGATTTGCTCGTAAATTAAAGGGCATGGGAATTGAAGATGAATTAGAACGTCTAGGTGCTAAACGCGGTGATGAAGTATCTATCTGTGACTATATGTTTGAGTTTAAAGAATAATACTTGTAATTTCTAAAATTTTTGTTATAATAAATATAGGTAAGCGTTAGGGCACCAAACCTAATGTCTACCTTTTTTAAGGGTGACGCTAAGAAGGAATTCTAGCGTCTTTGTTTTTATTCTTATCAAGATTACTCTTTTACGAACCTTCTTCATATAATCAACTCCAATCTATTCCAAAACCCCCTAAAGGGAAGTAATAAAATAAATTATTGTCAAAAACTGAAGTTAGGTAGACACTAGCCCTAACGCTTAAGTTATTATTCTAAAACCTAAATAGATAATCGTCAAGAAGAATCGGTCGACAAAATTCGACACTAAAGATAATTAATAGATAAATAATATACTTGATAATTAGAAAAATATATGATATATTTATACTAACGAAGGGAAGAAAAGATAAATGAAAAAGAATTTATTAGTAATGACCCTTACTCTAATATTGTTAGGGGGGGGGGTATATTTTAGCTAGAAACCTTAACAATAGTAGAGCAAAATATACTTTAGAGAAAAAGGAAATAGAGACCAGTAATTTAATAGGAATCTATGTAAAAGAAGACAAAGACTATCATCAAGAAAGTACAGTGCCAACAGAAGGATATGTATTAAATAAAACTGAAAGTTATTGTATAAAAGGAAATGATAAAGATACCAAAATAAAAGAAATGATTGACTATAATAACGATAGCCAAACTTTAAGTGTGTCTAAATTAACAGACAATAACACAAAATGTTATTTATACTTTGATAAACAAACAGCTTCAGAAAAAACTTTAGCTGATTTAGGATTAGAGAAATCTAAAGAAGGCTGTCCAACAATTGAAGATGGACAGACAATAGTAACTGACATTGAAGGTACCAGAAGTTTAATGTGTAGTGCCGAAGATAATGATGGAGAAAGCTTCTATTTTAGGGGTACAACAAACAATAACTGGGTTAAGTTTGGGCAAACAAAAAGTAATGAAGATATATGGTGGAGAATAATCCGGATTAATGGCGATGGAACAATAAGATTAATTTATGCTGGAAAAGGAACTAGTGCACCAAGTAATAATGGTGGAAATGCAATAGAGAGCCAAGTATATAATTCAACACATAATGATAATACATATGTAGGATTTTATAATAAAAATGGTACAACAAGTGCTTATCCAGATGCTCATGAAGGCACTAATCCAAGTAATATAGCTAATCAATTAAATAATTGGTTTACAATAACCACAAAATTATCAACAGAATATATAAGTCATATCGATGAAAATGCTGGTTACTGCAATGATAGAAGAAAATCCATTGTTAATCATGGAAACACAAACTTTACAAACGAAGGTTTTGGAGGTAAATCTACTTGGTATGCACCATTTGATAGAGTAGCAGAAAGTGCTACATCAAGTAATTATAGTAGTACAGAACAAAAACCAACCTTAAAATGTGGAGATACAATAGATGATGAAACATATAAAAGAGATTATTTTACGTGGCAAAATAAATCGGACAGAGGAAACCAAAAGTTAGAAAATCCAGTAGGCTTAATAACCATGGATGAAGTAATTTTAGCTGGGGGATTTGGAGCAAAAAGTAATAAAAATTATTGGCTAAATTCAGGAAGCGAATATTGGACAATATCTCCGAATTTATATAATGGCGATATTAGCGTATTTTATGTACAGACTGGTGGCAATCTCTACGCTGGCAACGGGGCGTATCCTCGTGGTATTCGTCCGGTAATCAATCTTAAAGCAAACATACTATTTGAGCCAAGTAATGAACAAGCTGAATGGGGCACAAAAGAAAATCCATACATAGTAAACGTTAATTAAA
>CANQHB010000086.1 GCA_947623755.1 uncultured Bacilli bacterium
TTTATTTTATGTTCATGGGTATGTTTTTAATAAAGAAAAATATAGTTTGTATTTAGGGGAATATAAAGATAATTTATTATATTATGTGGGAAAAGTTAGTGTTAGTCCTAAAAATATGATTATAAATAAGTTAGAAAATTTAAAGAAAGTTAAAAATATGTTTGTTAATTTTAAAGAAGAAGGAACATATATTGAAGTAAAAGAGAAAGTGTTAGTAACTTTTTTAGAAAAGACCAAAGAGGGGAAATTAAGACATCCCGCTTTAAAATAAAAAATAGAGCTAATTTGCTCTATTTACTTCCATGATTACTGGTAAGATTATAGGTCTTCTCCCAGTTAATTCATTAATATAGGGATATAAGTCTAAGATTATTTGATTTTTTAAATCAGTATAGTTATAAGTATTGGATTTTAAGAACTTAGTTACAATATCCGTTATTTTATGTTCTATTTTATTAATTAATTCGGGGTTTTCATTTACCATAATGAAGCCTCTAGTGGTGACATTGGGTTTAATTAATAATTCTCGGGTTAAAGTGTTAATATTAAGGATAGTTACTAAAATACCATCACTAGACATTAATTTACGGTCTTTTATAACTTGCGAACCAATATCGCCAATCCGTGAACCATCGACGTAAACGTCACCATTTTTAATAGTTTCGCCTTTAGTTACAACACCATTATTTAAATTAAGCATATCACCATTTTTACAAATAAAGATATTTTCTTTAGGGATACCACAAGCTTGAGCAATTTCACCATGAGCTTTTAGCATACGATATTCGCCATGCATAGGCATAAAATATTTAGGATTAACAATTCGTAACATCCATTTTAGTTCTTCTTCTTTAGCATGACCAGAAGTGTGGACATCAGTAAATGTTTTATTAGTATAAACTTTAACTCCTTTTAAATAAAGTTTGTTAATAACGCGGTTAATACTAGCAGCATTACCAGGAATAGGAGATGAAGAGAAGACAACTAAATCATCTGGCATTAAAGTAATTTGTTTATGAACACCATTTGCAATACGTGATAAGGCGGCTAGAGGTTCACCTTGAGTTCCGGTACATAAAATACATATTTCTTTTTTCTTTAGGCTTTTAGCTTGGTTGTTATCAATAAAGATGGATTTATCTTCAATTAAACCATTATTAAGAGCTAATTCAATACTGGTTTCCATAGAACGACCAAAAATAATGATTTTACGATTATTTTTACGACAGGTTTCAACAATATGTTTAATTCGGAAAATATTAGAGGCAAAAGTAGCAATAATAACCCGGCCATAATGTTTAGAAACTATATCATTTAAGGCTTCATCAACACTAGATTCACTTTTAGAAAATCCTTCACTTAAAGCGTTGGTGGAATCACTTAATAATAAAGTGACACCTTTTTGACCAATTTCCGCCATTTTATGAATGTTAGCAATAGGACCAATTGGAGTTAAATCGAATTTAAAATCGCCAGTTTCAAAAATAGTTCCATTAGGGGTGTCAATCGCAATAGCAAAAGAACCCGGAATAGAGTGGGTAGTACCAATAAATTTGATAGTAAAATACTTAGTTTTAATAATACTATCTTCCGTCACTATTTCAATATTGTCATAATTAATGTTTCGGTCAACTAACTTTTTAACAATTAAGTCCGAAGCAATTTTTGAAGCATAAATTTTAGGAATATGGACAGTATTTAATAGAAAAGAAATACCTCCAATATGGTCTTCATGACCGTGGGTAATAACTAAACCTTTAATTTTAGTTTCGTTTTGTTTTAAATAGCTAACATCTTGAATAACATAATCAATACCTAATAAATCATCTTCAGGGAACATTACTCCCGCGTCAATAATAATTATTTCATCATTGTGAGTTATCACATACATATTTTTTCCGACTTCGCCAAGACCACCTAAGGCCACAATAGACGTAGTCATATTATCATTTTTCATTGTAATTCTTCCTTTCGAAATAAAAAATAAAGTTAATAACTGCATTAATTATACTATAAAAAGGGGTGGTTTGTCTATAATAAGTTTTTGTTTACGATTTATTTACGCTTAATAAAAAGAAAAACTACATAAATGAGGAATTATCATTTATAATAGTATTAGAAACATAGAGGTGAAATTTATGGATAATCAAAATTTTAATAAGGAGTTACTTAAGTATAAGAAAATTAATAATCGAAATAGTGCGATGATTATTGTTTTGTTAGGAATTTTATTATTTGTTTGTATTATGGCTGTTTATGTTCGTTTTTTAGGTTGATATTTTCTTAAAAATAAGATACAATTAGTTTAGGTGGTGTTTTATGGATAAGAAAAGAATAATAGGAATAATTATAGGGGTAGTATTGATTGCTTTAATAGGGTTTAAGTTCTACCAAAGTTATCAAGATAATAAAGAAAAAGAAAAAACAACGGAAGAAAGAAAAGCAACGGCGGATTCTAAAGAGTTTAAAAAACAATATGAAAGTTTAAATGGCGAGCAAAATAGTAGTGGAAAAGACTATTTAAAAGTTAGTATTGCGGAAAATAATCCAATTGATATTAAAACGGATGAAGAAATTTTAGAAGTTTTAGAAAAAGGAACAGGAGTTATTTACTTTGGTTTTAATAGTTGTCCTTGGTGTCGAAGTTTAGTGGAGACTTTACTTAAAAGTATCGATGATAATAAAATAGAGAATGTTTATTATGTTGATATTAAGGATAATCGGTCAACTTTTGAAGTTGTAAATAAGAAATTAAAAAATACTAAAGAAGGAACCGAAGCTTACTATGGAATATTAGAGTATTTAGATGAATACTTAACTGAATATAAAATTACCGAAGGTAAAAAAGAATATGATACAAAAGAAAAGAGGCTATATGCCCCAACGGTGGTCGCGGTTAAAGAAGGAGAAATCGTGGGATTTCATGAAGGAACCGTAGAATCTCAAGAAGACCCATATTTAGGATTAAATGCCGATGAGAAAAAAGAACTTGAAAAAATATTTAATGAAATGTTTAAAAGTTTGAGAGATAATTCATGCGCTGATGAAGTTGGTTGTTAACTAGCTTCTTTTTTTTTAGGCTTCTTCAATGAAAGTTTTACTTTTATGAGGTTCATCAAATAAGAGGCCTTCATAATTTTTTTGACGTAAGACTTCATAAACACAGATAGCAACTGAATTAGATAAATTTAAAGCTCGCACATTAGCGGTCATTGGAATGCGATAGCAACGTTCAATGTGAGGTTTTAGTATACTTCTTGGAATGCCAGTAGATTCTTTACCAAAAATTAGATAAATGTTATCTTTTATAGTCTCATAATTAGGGGTAGAATGAGGTTTATGGCCATATCTAGTAAAGAAAAAATACTCGCCTTTATTTTTAGAAAAAAAGTCATCAATATTTTCATAAACATAATATTGGCATTTATCAATATAATTAACACCACTTCGTTTGATATATTTTTCTTCTAAACTAAAACTAAGCGGTTTTATTAAGTGTAAAGTAGTATTAGTGGCAACACAAGTCCGCATAATATTTCCAGTATTACCGGGTATTTCGGGTTCAAATAAAACAACATTTAACATTTTAATCACGTCTTTCTAGTTAAGAATTATAAAATATTTTAAATTATTTGTAAATAGAAGAGGTTAGAATTTTATTTTAGAGTAAACTAACTCTTTTTTAAGGCATGAGCTTGATTTATTTTTATTTTAAGATATAATTAAAGAGAGGTAATAGTTATGGCAGAGAAATTAGCAAAAGCAGTCGTGGGATTATTTGGAGGTTTAACTAGTTTATGGTATGGTAAATATTTAGTAATGTTTATTATATCTTTGCTTCCAATATTAGAACTTAGAGGAGGATTAATTGCCGCGGCTTTAATGGATGCGCCAATGGTTCCTAGTTTTATTGTATGTTTTATTGGAAATATCTTGCCTATACCGTTTATATTATGGTTTATTACCAAAATATTTGATTATTTAAAAGCTAAAAAAGGGAAGATAGGGAAGTTTGTAGAAAAATTAGAACAACATGCTAATAATAAAAAAGAACAAATTGAACGACTTAAATATTTAGGATTAATGTTATTCGTGGGAATACCTCTTCCGGGGACAGG
>CANQHB010000087.1 GCA_947623755.1 uncultured Bacilli bacterium
AGTTTTATTAGGCTAAAAGTAATTTTTCCTAGTAAAAAGACATTAATCATAACCATTATTGTCTCTATTCGGACGAATAGAGACTAGGTCGTTAGCCCTAGTACTTTAATTATAGCATATATTTTATAAATTACAACTAAAAATTATTTGGGATTAACATGAATTATAACTTTACTTATTTTAGAATAGTTTTTAGTTATTCCTTTTTCTATGGAGTCAGCGAGGGCATGAGATTTAAAGGTAGACATATTACCATCAACATTAATAGTTAGAATAGCAATATATTTATAGCCGGTGGCAACAGTATAAAAATCAGTTACGTTTAAAATATTTTTATTATCTAAGATATATTTTATTATCTTGCCTTTGTATTCTGAGTCTAAAGAGACGTCCATTAAGATTTTATAACTTTCTAAAAAAAGACCAATTCCCGTAATCATTATATATAAGGATATAATACTTCCAAAGATACCATCAAAGATATAATAACCAAAAGAACCTAAGATAATGGATATTAAAGTACAAACACTTAATATGGAATCATTGCGATGGTCTTTAAGACAAGCCTTAACTAAAATATTATGGTGTTTAGCATATTCTTTTTGACAATAAAAATAAAGACATATTTTAGTTATGATAGTTATTAAGCATACTAAAATTAAATAATAAGAAAAGATAAATTTTTGATGGCTAAAAATTGATACAAGAGAATCTATCAAAATTTTAGAGGCAACAAAAATCATAAAGATACCAATTAATAGTGAAAAGATATATTCTGCTTTGCCATGACCAAAATTGTGGTCTTCATCACTAGGAGCACTAGAGATACGATTACCAATATAAGTCATTAAGGAAGAAAAAATATCTCCCGTTGAATTAATGGCGTCCGCGAATAAAGCTTCACTATGACTAATTGTTGCAAAAATTAATTTTAAAAGCATTAAAAAGAAATTACAAATTAAGCCAATAAAACTAACTTTTTTTGTACTTTCATAACGATTCATATTATCACCATTTTTATATTATATCAAAATATAATGTTTTTGAATATTACTAATGTGGAATTTACTAAATAATTTTTAATAATCTTTTCTTTTTACTTTTTCAATTTTTATAGTATAACCGATAGGACCTAAAATATTTAACAGACTTAAGACGGTTGGAGAATGAGAACCATTTTCAATGCGCGCAATTTTTTCACGGGAAACACCCGAGAATTTAGAGAATAAATCTTGGGTTAAATTGTTTTCTTTACGAAAACGAATAAATTCTTTAATAAAGATATCATTTAAATGTTTACCATCGTAGGAGTAGTCAACATAACTAGGGTCATAATTCATATAAAACTTCACCACAATTATTGTATCATATTTGATACAGATTAAGCAAGTTAATATTGATTTAAAGATAAATTTATATTATATTTAGAGTAGAAAATCAAAATGAATTATTGGAATTTATTGTGATTATTGTATCATTTTAAAGAAAGATATGGTATAATTTAATTATACTAAAGGAGGTTTAGAGAAAATGAATACAAATACAGGTTATCCACATATTGATAAACCGTGGATGAAGTTTTATAAAGGACAAGATTTTGCCCCTTTAGAAATTAAAGAAATGAATTTAAAAAAGTATATTCAGGAGAAAACAAAGAATATTAATCCTAATACGATAGCGCAGGCTTATTATGGCAATGACATTTCTTATGCGGAATTTTTTGAAAAAACAGATGAAGTAGCGAAAGTTTTTTCACAACTTAGAATTGGTTTTAAAGACCGCGTTATGTATTTTTTACCTTCTGTACCAGAAACAGGACAAATGTGGCTTGGAGCTTCCCAAATTGGAGCAACTTCAGATTTTGTCGACCCAAGACCTGATAGTGTTGATATCCAAGCTAATGCTAAAAAAATATTAGAGACGATAACTGAAGAAAAAGCCCAATATATTGTAGCGTTAGATATAATTTACTTAATGCTTTTAAAACCAATTGAAAGAGAATTAAAAGATTATGGAATTGAAAATATTGTATTAGTTTCGCCGACTGATTCGATGAATTTAGGAGGAAAAATTGATTATTTAAAAGATTCTTTAGAATATTATAAATTAGCTAATCAAAGAAAGATTGAAAATTACGTGATGGCTAATTTAATAAAAATTGAAGACCCTTCTTTAGAAATTGGTAAAGTTATTAAAGCCCTTCATACTCAAGTTTTAGACGTTAATGGAGTAATAAATTTAGTTCAAAATTGTCAAGATAAAAGAGTTAATAAAGTGGAAATTATTAAAGGTATTAATGACTTAAGAAAACAAGAATTAAGTAAAACTAGATTTTTCTTAAATAAAGTTAAAGATATGCAAAAAGAAAATGAAGCTTTGGAAGGCGCAATTAAATCATCTTGTTTAAGAGTAGATAAATACCAAGATTTAGTAAAAGAATGTCAAAATGCGAAATTTCAAGTGGTTGATGATATTGATTCTATTAATTATATTGGACATACTTCTGGAACTAGTAGTAAGCCAAAGCCTATTCCTCTTACAACTAGAAATTTAATGGCAGCGGTAGAAGATTTATATGCGGCCGGGTTAGATTATTATGAAGGTCAAAAAGTATTACAATTTTTCTCAGCTTATGCCCCAATTGGAGCCATAGATAGTATATTACTAAATTTTGCTAGTGGCGCAACAAGTGATATTATTCCAGAAATAAGTTTTGAAGATTTTTGGTATATTATCGATAAGAGAAAATCTAACGTTCTTTTATGTCCACCGGCTTTATTAAGTGGCGTATTCCATGATAAACATATGGAAAATACCGATTTAAGTTATGTCGAGAGAACCGTTTATGGGGGCGGCGGAATGAAGAGAAAAGATGAACAACATTGTAATGAAGTTTTAGCTAAAAATGGTAGTAAATCCCAAGTTCAAGTAGGTCATGGCCAAAGTGAATATGGTGGTTGTGGTTGTTATGGAAAAAATGATTATAAAAGGTATGAATCCATTGGAATACCTCTTCCCCACACTACTTATACATTAGTTGACCCTTATATTGAAGATAAATTAGTGCCATTAAAATTCCAAGATGGTGAAGAATTTTTAGAGGGAGAACTGGTTGTTAGTAATGCCGTTGTTTCGAGTGGAGTTTTAGATGATAGAGTAATATTTAAACATTATGAGTTAGATGGTAAGGATTATATAAGAACTAACGATATTGTAAAAATGGATAGAGATGGAATATGGTATCATGTTTCACGGAAAGATAATGTTTTTACAAGATATGATGGATATAAAATTAATTCTTATGAACTAGAAGAGACTATAGAAAAACATGAAGCGGTTAATAGTTGTACCATTTCTTCTTATTATGATAAAGATAAAAAAGGATTAATGCCAATTGCTCATATTGTTTTAACAAATGAATGTTATGATAAAGATATTTTATTAGATATTGTAAAAGATATTATTTATAATTATATTATGACTAATAAAAACTTAAATTCAAGAGAAATACCAGCTAAGTTTAAATTTAGAAAAATGGTACCTGTTACCAAAAATGGTAAAGGAGACTATAAAGCTTTAAGTGCGGAAGAATTAGATGGAACAGAATTTAGTGTTACCATAAAAGAAACTAGTTCAAGAGTTGATAGTATCGAAATAAAAGTACCAGAAGAAAATTTAACAAGACGGTTAAAATAGAAAGAAGGATAAAAAATGGCTGAAGGTGTGATACTTAATATTTATTCATTAATTATTGTATTTACTTTATGTATAATATTTTTTAGGAAAAGAAACTTATCTTATAAAGAAGTACAAATATATGAAAGATTAATAGTATCAACAACATTAATGAATTTCTTTGGGTTATTCATTAGTTTGGGATTGTATTTTAATTTTAATACTTTCCTTTTAGGATTAATAAATAAAGTATATTGTGTTTATTTAATGATATGGATAACTCTTCTTACCTATTATATTATATATATTGCGATATTAAAGAATAAAAAAAGTAAAAAAGCGGATACAATAATGAAAGCAATTTGTATCATAAATGCAATTTTTATCTTACTAGCACCGATAGAAGTTACGATAACAAATGATACCGCAAC
>CANQHB010000088.1 GCA_947623755.1 uncultured Bacilli bacterium
AAAAGAAATGATATTATCAATCGTTTAGTTGACATGACTTATGAACGTAATGATTTAGACTTTCATCGGGGTACTTTTCGGAGTCGTGGTGATATTATTGACGTTATCCCGGCTAATGAACATGACCATGGTATTCGAATTGAATTATTTGGTGATACTATTGATAGAATATCTACTTTTGACCCCGTAACAGGTGTTATCATAACCAACAAAAAAACAATTACTATTTCTCCGGCCTCTCACTTTGTTACTTCTCCGGAAAAATTAAAAGAAGCTTGTCGTCGAATTGAACAAGAATTAGAAACAAGACTAGTAGAATTAAAAAATGCGGGTAAATTATTAGAGGAGCAACGCCTGCGGGAGCGAACTAATTACGATTTAGAAATGCTAAAAGAAACTGGCTTTTGTAGTGGGGTAGAAAATTATTCTCGGCATTTAGCCCTAAGAGGACCTGGTGAAACTCCGACTTGCCTAATCGACTTTTTCCCTAAAGATTTTCTTTTAGTCGTCGATGAATCCCATGTTACTTTGCCTCAAGTAAGAGGTATGTATAATGGTGATAGAATGCGCAAAACTACGCTAGTTGACTATGGTTTTCGTCTTCCTAGTGCTTTAGATAATCGGCCCCTAAATTTTCAAGAATTTGAACAAAAAATAAACCAAGCCATTTATGTATCTGCCACCCCCGGTGATTACGAACTAGAACATACCGGTGGTAAGTATATAGAACAAATAATTAGACCTACAGGCTTATTAGACCCAACTATTGAAGTAAAACCCACAACTGGTCAAATTGATGATATCATTTCGGAAATCAAAAAACGGATGGCTTTAAACGAACGCGTTTTAATCACTACTTTAACTATTCGGATGGCCGAAGAACTCACCAATTACTTAAAAGAAATGGGTATTAAAGTGGCCTATCTTCATAGTGAAGTAAAAACTCTTGAACGGCTAAAAATAATTCGGGAACTTCGGCTTGGCGTATATGACTGTATTGTCGGTATTAACTTATTACGAGAAGGCTTAGATATTCCTGAAGTAAGTTTAATCTGTATTTTAGACGCCGACAAACAAGGCTTCTTACGTAGTGACCGTAGTTTAATTCAAACGATAGGTCGGTGTGCTAGAAATGCTTCTGGACATGTAATAATGTATGCTGATACAATAAGTGAAGCGATGAATAAAGCAATGACGGAAACTAAAAGACGCCGCGAAATTCAAGAAGCCTATAACCGTGACCATCATATTATTCCTAAAACTATCACGAAAGAAATAAAAGAAGTTATCTCTAATGCGCTTGAAACTAAAGCAAGCAAACCAAAAATAAGCAAAAAAGAACAAGAAAGCATTATGTTAACTATCGAAAATGAAATGAATGAAGCCGCTAAAAATCTTGATTTTGAACGAGCTATGGAACTAAGAGATATTTTATTTGAAATGAAGAAGAAGTAAAATATCTCTTTTTTATTGCATAACCTGCCAAATTATGATAAATTATTTTTAAGGTGAAATTTATGAAAAAACTTCAAATATTTCTTTTAAGTATTTTTACTTCTCTCGCTATTTATAGTGAATTTATTTTAAAAGAAATTATTATTGTTTATAATAAAATCAATAAATTAGATTTAACTAAATTAATCAAGTTTAGTTATACTAATACTAATTTTTTACTTATTTTAATTATCACTATTGCTCTAATTATTTTTTATAAAAAGTATATAGATATTAAAACTAAAAAAGCCTATAGTATTCTTAGTTTTATTTTCACATTCTTTTTAGTTTTTGGTTTTAGTTACAGTTTAGTCGGAGACGCTTCTTTAGTCTTATCTAATCCTATTTTAATTTTAATATCTCTTATTAAATATTATGTTTATTATAAATTCTTAAAGACTATCTTAAATCTTCTTGACCAAAAATTAACGACTTTTGATTTAACCAAAATTAAAGTACCTCGGTTTTTAACCAAATTCCAAAACTATTATGAACGTCATCCTTATAAAACTACGATATTAGTTCTTCTTCTTGCTTGGATGCCGTATCTTATTAGTTTTTATCCGGCTATTTTATCACCCGACCCCGCTAATCAAATAAGACAATATTACGGCCTACCTACTCACTATATTGAGGGTGTTAAATTAATCGATGAAAATGTGGTTATTACCAACCATCATCCCGTATTTCATACTTTTATCTTAGGTGGATTTACCAAACTTGGTGATAATTTAGGTAGTCTAAACTTTGGCTTATTTATGTTTACCGCTTTTCAAGTTTTCTTAGTTATTAGTGCTATAACTTATTTATTAGTCTATTTAAAAAAACTAAATATGCCTTTTATTTATCGCTTTATTGCTCTTTTATTATTTGCCCTAGTCCCCGTTTTCCCTTTGTATGCTCTAAGTAGTGTTAAAGATACCTTTTTTGGGGCACTTCTCGTTTTCTATTTAATTGAAATGCACAAGTTATTAAAAGGTACTCCCTATAAAAAAATAAATTATATCTGTCTTACCTTCCTTATGTTATTTATGATGTTAGTCCGTAATAATGGCGCCATTATCGTTTTATTTAGTTTCCCTCTTTTAATTTTTATAATTAAAGAAAAAAGATTACCTCTAATAATTATGTTACTATCTAGCTTCTTTATGTATGAAGCTCATAATAAAATTTTATTACCAGCCATGCATATTACTAATGGTAGTATTCGGGAAATGCTTTCTATTCCTTTTCAACAAACCGCTCGTTATGCTAAATATTATCCCAAAGATTTAAGTAAAAAAGAAATAAAAGTCATCGATAAAATCTTAAACTATGAAACTTTAAGTAAAAGATATAAACCCAATATTTCAGACCCCGTTAAAAATGAATTTAATAAAGATACTACCACTAAAGATTTAATTGCTTATTTTAAAGTTTGGTTTAATTGTTTCTTCCGTCATCCGGGTGTTTATTTTGACGCGACTATTAACACTGTTTATGGTTATTTTTATCCTAATACTTCTAACTGGTATATTTACTATAGCTATGATACTCGTCTTCAAGAAAGTAACTTAGATTATCACTACAATGGTTTATCTATGCCTCGTAATATCTTAAGTTCTATCGGTGTATCTTACCCTTATATTCCAATTCTTGGTAGTTTGGTAAATATTGGCTTTATTGTTTGGGTTCATCTCTTTATCTTATGTTATTTAATCACAAACAATCTAAAAAAATATATTCCTTTAATTATGCCGGCTTTATCATTAGTGCTAATTTTAGTCGCGGGTCCAGTTAATACCTACTTTAGATATTTCTTCCCGGTTGTGTTAACTCTCCCTCTAATATTAGGTCTTATCTATTTAGAAAAACGGCATTCTTAAAACAAAAAAAGGCATCTTCCTAGATGCCTTAATTTTTCTTTTTAAATACAAATAATTTACTAAAAATATAATTTGCAATTGTAACAATAACTTGTGATACTAACTTTCCTATCTTATCATTAAAATGTAAAACCGAAACGATTATAAACATTGTAAACATATCCATAAGTAAACTAATAATTCTTGAACCTACAAAACTAGTCGCTTCTTTAATCATATTTTTATTTTTACTTTTAAATACAAAAATTCTATTTGTAAAATAAGCGAATGCAACGGCTAGTATCCAAGAAATAATATTAGCTACCTGTAACTCTATTTTATTAGTCGGGTCTAAAAATGTTTCCGTACAAATAAAATAGGTCGCTAAACTAACAATGGTAGTTAGTACTCCTACAATTAAATAATTAATAATTTCTTCATATTTATGATATAATTCCCATATTTTTTTCATAAGTCACTTCCTATTTAATTATATCTAAAATCTCTTAAAAAGCAAGAAAAAAGCTTTTACATTTTATTTAATTTACTATATAATATTAATGGTGTTGTAAAAATGCAAAAGAGTTATAGTTCTTTTTATTATCTAACTTTCCTTATTTTTTATTTTGAATTAATATCAAAAATTCTTATAACTAAAAGCTTTAATGGCTTAATTTATACTATAATTTTTACTCTTCCCTTTATTTTTTTAATCTATTTAATTTGTAATCTTTTTAAAGAAAAGGG
>CANQHB010000089.1 GCA_947623755.1 uncultured Bacilli bacterium
TTTTTTATTCGACAAAAAAATTGCTTTTCATATGATATGATATTCTTGGTGAAACTTATGAAACAAAATATTAAAATTTTTTTAGTCGCTTTATTAATTGGCGGTATTTCCACATATTTTTTTGCTTACAAATATAATAATACCATTACCGGTTTTGCTCTATCTCCCAAAGTTACCATATTTTATGTTGGCTCCTATAACAACTTAAATGAGGCTGAAGCCCAAAGAAGTAAATATAATTCGGCCATTATTTATTCTAAAAATAACATTTATAAAGTTGTCGTGGGCGTATATTCTTCCTCGGATAGTATTGATTTAATGCGCAGTTATTTTGCTTCATTAGATATTGTAGTTTATGAAGAGTCCATTAAAGTTGATAATGCCTTTTTAAAAAAGATTGAACCCTATGATTTACTTATCAAAACTAGTTCTAAAGATTACTATTCCAATCTTAATAATTCATTATTAAACTTATTTAATGAATATATATCTTAAAATATTAGCCATACTATTAATGGTGTTAACTATGACTAAATCTAAATTATTTTATTTAAGTTTATTAATTATCTATCTTTTATTTTTATCTAAAGATACTCTATTTAGTTTATTTAATTCTTCCTCTTCTAATCTATGCCTAAATACCTACTACCAAAAAGAATATGAAAAATTATCTCAAGAATTAAATATTTCTCCTAATAATTATAAAGTCCTAAATACTAAAGTCCTTCTTCGAGATATTTATGAATTTTATGATAAATTAACCATTAATGTTGGAACTAATAATAATGTCCAAAAAGGGGACGCTTTAATAAATAGTGCCGGTTTAGTTGGTATCATAAATAAAACTTATCGCAATTATAGTGAGGTTTACTTACTTACGAATAATAACCTCAATCTCTCTGTTAAAGTAAATGATTCTTATGGTATCTTAACTAGCAAAGATAATACTATTATTGTTAAAAATATTAAAATAAATAATCCGATTAAACCTGGGGATTTAGTCTATACTTCGGGACTTGCTTCTATTCCTGGCGATATTTTAATTGGCGAAGTAAGTAGTGTTACTCCCAATTCTTTAGGCTTAGAATATTTAGTTCAAGTAAAACCTCAGGCCGATTTTTTTAATTTAAACTATCTTGGGGTGGTAATCCCATGATTCTAATTATTGGTGACCTTCTTCTTTCTTATTTTAGTAAATATCCTATTTTTCTTTTTTTATTAGATATTGTTTTTCTATCTAAAAATCATTTTCCCAAGTTTATTATTACTAGTCTTATCTTTGACCTTCTAATATTAAATGCTAATTTTTTTCCTACTTTTCTTTTATTTTTAATTTTCATTCTTTATAAGAAATTACCTTTAACTAAAAAAACTTTCTTTAATTATTTTCTATCTCTTACTTTTATATTTTATACTTTTACTATTCCTTTAGGGCTTTTAAACCATTATAGCTTAGGCTTTCTTCTTTTTCTTACAACTAAATACTATCTCATTAATCTACCCCTTTATATCTTCTGTTATAAAATCTTTAAATCTCGCATAAAATTAGCTAGGTGATAATTATGGATATTGATACTATTCTAAAAAAGAATAAAGAAAAAAGAAACAGTTATGTTACTGTAAATAAATCTTCCTCTTCTTTATCTCCCCAACTAAAATATTTTAAAAATCTACTTTCTCGTAGTCTTCTTACCGTTATCTTTGTTTTAGGAAGTATCATATTTACTAATATAAGCCCTAAAAATCACCAGCTATACGAAGATTATGTCTTAGAAAACTCTTTAGAATTTACCAAAATTAATAAATTTTTCCAAAAATATTTTGGAGAGGTTGATATAGCTAAACCTAAAAAAGAGGAGGATTCAACTAGTGTTTTCTTAAATTCTCTTAATTATACGAGCATTGAAAATTTTAAAAATGGTTATAAATTATCTTTGGCTCCGAGTTCTATCATAAATGTTATTACAAGTGGAATCGTCGTCTTTATTGGTGATAAAGATGATTTAGGAAATACTGTAATTATCCAAGGCAATGATGGGGTAGATATTTGGTATTCTAATATTACCGATACTGATATTAATGTCTATGATTATGTAGAATCCGGAAGTATTATTGGTACTTCTAGTAGTGATTATATTTATCTAACTTTAAATAAAGATGGCAAATACTTAAATTATGAAGAATACATGTCCTCAATTTAAAATAAATTATTCTACTTACTTTATTATTTTAACTTTTCTTTTAACAGGTCTAATTAAAAATATTATCTTAATCTATGGAATTATTATATTTCATGAACTAGGGCATATCTTTATTATAAAGTGCCTAAAATATCCTATTATTAAAGTCGAAATCTATCCCTTAGGCGGTATAACTACAATTAGTAAAAAAATAAATTCCAACATATATCATGACCTTCTAATCTCTATCTTTGGCTTTGTTTTTCAATTCCTTTTATTTTTGATTTTTTCTTTTCTATTCCTAAAAAGTTTTATTTCTCTCCATACCTATAACTTATTTTTAACTTATAACAAAACTATCTTTCTTTTTAATTTACTTCCCATAATCCCTTTAGATGGTTATCATTTTTTAAAAGGCCTTCTAGAATTAATATTTCCCTATAAAAATGCTTTTTATGTGAGTCTTATTTTAAGTTTTATCTTTCTTCTTTTTTTTATAACTTTTAATCATTTATTTTCTCTTAATAATTACTTAATCCTAGTCTTTTTAATCTATAAACTGGCGACTACTTTAAAAGACTTTAAATATACTCATCTAAAATTTCTTTTAGAAAGACACCTAAATGCTATTTCTTATCATAAAATAAAGTATCATCCGCGAATTAATATCGATTATTTAAAGAAAGACACTTACCATTATTTTAAAACTCCCGCCAAAATCTATTCTGAAACAGAAATATTACGTAAAAAGTTTGACAAATAAATAATTATTTGTTAGAATTATATACGCGAAATAATTTTATATTCGTAAAAAACCACTCAAAAATGGTTCTAAAAAGCTTTTGCTTACCATAATGGTGCGTCTTAAAAAGAAGGAGGAATGAATATGAAAGCTATATTTGAAACTGGTGGCAAGCAATATTATGTTTCTGAAAATGACGTAATATATGTTGAAAAATTACCTAACGAAGCTGGAAGTGAAGTAACATTTACTAATGTTTTAGCTTTAGGTGATAAAATAGGTACCCCTTATGTTGAAGGTGCAAAAGTTGTTTGTCTAGTAGAAAAACACGGACGTCAGAAAAAAATTAAAGTGTTTAAATATCGACCTAAGAAAAAATATCGTAAAACTCAAGGTCATAGACAACCATATACTAAATTAGTTGTTAAGAAAATTGGCTAATTATGATAAAAGTCCAAGTAAATAATAAAGAAATAATTATTACTGGTCATGCTAATTTTGCAGATTATGGTAAAGATATAGTTTGTGCGGCGGCTTCTTCTATTGTTATTACCAGTATTAATGCTTGCTTAAAAGTTCAAAATAACTATTTAACTTATCAAGAAGAACCGGATAAACTTACTATTAATATCATAGGGGATGACCCCACGTGTTCCATAATTATTGCCAATATGCTTGATATGCTAACCGAATTAGCAGTAACTTATAAAAAAAATATAGAGATTAGGAGGAATTGACCATGAATTTTATGAAATTAAATATTCAATTATTTGCCCACGTTAAAGCACAAGGTTCTACTCAAAATGGCCGTGATTCACGTGGACGTAGATTAGGTGCTAAAGCTAGCGATGGTGAAACTGTTAGCGCTGGGTCTATTTTATATCGTCAAAGAGGAACTAAGATTTTCCCTGGTACTAATGTTGGGATGGGAAAAGACCACACTTTATTTGCTAAAATAAGTGGTATTGTTCGTTTTGAAAGATTAGGTCGCGATAAAAAGAAAGTAAGCGTTTACGAAAAGTAGTAAGCGCTTTTTAATAGGGTTAATCTATTTAACAAGAACCATTATTCGCGGCAGTGCTGTCGTGTTCCTTGTGAATGATAATGGCAACCTCGGCAACAACAACGTGAAC
>CANQHB010000090.1 GCA_947623755.1 uncultured Bacilli bacterium
ATGTTAACTAATTTCATAGTTTCGGTATAACCACAAACTTTGTTTTCGCCCTTTTCACTTGGGCCAGTGACTAAGACTTTAACTGTTTTACCTAGGTATTCTTGATTATGTTTTAGACTATATTTATTTACTAATTCATTTAATTGTTGTAATCTTTCTTCTTTTTCAGCTAAAGAAATATTGTCTTTTATTAAAGCCGCCGGAGTTCCTTCCCGAGGTGAATAAATAAATGTAAAGGCACCGTCAAATTGGCATTTATTAACTACATCTAATGTTTCATTAAAGTCTTCAATAGTTTCATTTGGAAATCCCACAATTATATCGGTGGTAATACTACAATTGGGAATAGCTGCTTTTATTTTGTGAAATAGTTCTAAATACTCTTCTTTAGTATAACGACGACCCATTAAGCGAAGGATTTTGCTACTTCCACTTTGGATTGGTAAATGGATATAAGGCATAATATTAGGATATTTAGCAATAACATTAATCATTTCGTCTGTAAAATCCCAGGGATGAGAAGTAACAAACCGAAGACGAGCTATTCCGGTTTTGGCGACTTCTTCTAAAAGGGTCGCAAAATCATAGTTGGTATTAAGGTCTTTACCATAGGCATTAACATTTTGACCTAATAAAGTAATCTCTTGATAGCCTTGTTCTTTTAGATTTAGAACTTCTTTTAGAATTTCAGCCATTTCTCTACTTCTTTGTTTTCCTCTAGTGTAAGGAACTATACAATAAGTACAGAATTTATCACAACCATACATAATATTTACCCAAGCACTATATTTAGAATCACGGGCATATTCAATATTTTCATAAATATCCCCTTCTATTGAATATACTTCAATATTTTGTTTGGCATTTTCGGCTAAAATCATTTGGCCTAAATCATTAATATTATGAGTACCAAAGACAATATTTACAAAAGGATATTTTTCTTTTAAAAGGTTAGCAACGGAATCTTGCTGAGGCATACAACCACCGACACAAACAATTAAGTTAGGATTAGCTTTCTTTAAATGTTTAACCCGACCTAGAAAACCAAAAACTTTATCGTGAGCATTTTCTCTTATGGCGCAAGTATTTAAAACAATTATATCAGCTTCTTCATAATTAGAAGTTTCAGTAAAACTTAAATTTTGTAAAATTCCTCTTATTTCTTCAGAATCATGAACATTCATTTGACAACCGTAAGTTCTTAGGTAAAACTTCTTTCCTTTAAACTTTGAACTTTTTAAGTTACGAGCACTTTTTACGGTTGGTTTTAAATCAGTACGTTTTTTTGCTTCTTTTAAATCTGGTAAATTCATAATAATCACTTCCATAAGACATATTATAACAGATTTTTAGACATTATGGTATGATAACTTGATAGTATAATACAATTTTAACAATTCTAAGTTAAAGGGAGAAGCTAAATCATGCATAATATTTTGATAAATTAAATCAATATTATCAACTTGTTCCTTTTTATATTCGTAATATAAGTATTTTAATTTAGCGGCATCTTTATTTTCATATAAGTTGGTGATTTCTAAAGTAATTAAATGGATGGCGTCATTTACCTGCCGGACATTAGAAGAACTTTTTAAGGGTTCTATTATTTCATAATATATATCAAATTCTTTTAAGCTATAAGCCATTTCTAAAATACCCATTTCATCATCAATTAGGAGTTTACTACGATTAAGAACATAACCATCTTGATTAAATTCTAAGGCATATACATTTTTATTATCCGTAATTAAACAAGCATAATCAATTTTATTAAGCATTTTTTTAGAGCTTAGAAGAGTTTTATCTTTTATTTGCTCAAGTAAGTCAGCATTTACTTTTATTTGATTAGAGGCAATATCAAGAAAAGCTTTATGTTTGATTTTCAAAATGGGAATTTTTTTTATTAACTCAAGATAATCAGTATCGTTCCACTCATAGAAATCATAGGCTTGAGTGTCATTCCAATTTAAAATTACATCGTAGTAATAATTCATTTTTTATCCACCTTTCTTACGGAAAATATAATTAATAAAAGACCTAAAGGTATAAACCAAAATTCTAATTTTCTACTAATAAAGTGAACAAATTCTCCTAAATTATACCCTATGGTTAATAAATTAAGATATATTAATGTAAAGAAAATGCCAACACTTGTAAAGATTAGACCTAAAAAATAAATAAATACTTTGAACATTTTTAATTCCCATATAAATTTTATTTCTTAAGAAGCAAAAATATTATATAATTAAGTAAGGTGATTTTTAATGGATATAATATTTTATTTAATACTGGGAATAGTGCAGGGATTTACTGAACCGCTTCCTATAAGTTCTTCGGGACACCTATATTTATTGGGAGAAATATTTAATACGCATAAGTTTCAAGATTTAAACTTTGAAATATTTGCCAATTTTGGTTCTTTTTTGGCTATTCTCTTTATTTTTAGAAAAGAAATTATTGATTTAGTCACGGCTTTCTTTACTTATATTTTTAAGAAAGAGAAAAGAAAAGAAAATAGAGGAAAATTTAGATATTGTTGGTACTTAGTAATTTCAACTATTCCGGTGGGGATTGTAGGAATTTTACTTAAAGATACAATTGAAGAAAAACTACATAACTTAACTTTTTTGGGAATAGCCTTTTTAATTACAGCGCTTATGCTTTTCTTAATTAGAAATAAAAATGGCAAGAAAGAAGATAAAGATATTACTATTGGGGACGCAATAGTTGTTGGTTTTTTTCAAATGATTACAATTATGCCAGGAATAAGTAGAAGTGGAACTGTTTTGGTGGCTTGCCTATTAGTGGGAATGAGTAGAAAAACAGCCCTTAAATATACATTTATTTTGTATTTTCCAATAAGTTTAGCAACAATGCTATTAGGAGTAAGCGATTTAGTAGAGGCCGGAAATTTAGCGACTCTCATAGTTCCGTATTTAGTGGGAATGGGCGCGGCTATAATTGTTACATACTTTACTTATAAGTGGCTATCAGAGTTAGTCCAAAAAGGCAAACTCTGGAAATTTTCAATATATTGTATAGCTTTAGCCTTATTTATATTTTTCTATTTTAGATAATCTCAGGATGAGATTATTTTTATTTTGGTAAGAATACTGGATATTACTTCTAAGTCTGATAATTTGTTAATACTAAATGTTTAGCCCCGGCATGATTTAGAGAAGTTCCACAGTGATAGATTGTTTGGTTATCAATTATTAGGTAACGGTCATGAAAAGTATCATTATAAATAATATTTAGATTATGATATTGTTCATGATACTTTTTTATATCCAATTTATTTAATAGACTTTTAGTTTTGGTAATTAATATAACTTTAGCTTGGATATTCTTTATCATATCTAGGACTGTTTTATCCGCATACGAATCAATTATAATGAGTTCTTCTTTAGCTAGTTTCATTATATCTACTAATTTAGAATATGCGTCATATATTTCACCATTAAAATATACCGTATTAATTTCTTCTTTACTTTTAAATTCTTTTAAGGTTTCTTGGATTATTTTAATATCTTCCGTATTTTTTAAGACTTGATTATTAATATACTTTTGAGCTAAATCATTAGAAATATATCTTCGCATTAAAGCAAATGTATCCATGATAGCTAAATTTACTTTAGTAGCGACCGGTGACTTTAAAACGGTTGATAACATATATACACCCTGTTCAGTAAATACACGGGGATTTTTAAAACGGCCACCTCTGGTTTCGATTTTTTGGTCAAAATTTTTGACCAAAAAAATTGTACTTTCTTCATCAGTTAGTTTAAAACTATATTTTTCTGGGAATTTTTCAGGATTATTTTTGACGGCTTGATTAACTTCTTTGGTGCCATTTTTGCATTCATAAAGAATAGCTAAGTCGTTATCAAACATGACTTTTTCCCCTCTTACTTCATAAATTAAATTCTCAATTTTCCGCGTATTTATAGGACTTAGAAGCCTACT
>CANQHB010000091.1 GCA_947623755.1 uncultured Bacilli bacterium
GTCACTACAAAACTATCTAACAACGGATTTTCTTCTAAATAATCTAATGTAACTTCTAAAGTATCCGAAAAATTCATCATTTCTAATTTAGCTTCTTCTTTACTTTTATATACTGCTTCTTTAATTTCAGGTATTCTATTTATTTTAGCGTCTATTGTATTTATTTGTTCCGCGGTTGTTCCTTTTTTAACATAAACCACAATTGTTAATTCTTCTTCCATTGTTTTAGTGACATGATTAACATTAACCGTCACAATTATCGCAATTGCCACTAATATTAAAGTTATTGTTGTACAAATAATACTAGCCATACTTAAACTAAAATTTCTTAGTACACTTTTAAATGAATCTCTAATACTTCGGCCAATTATTCTAAATGGTTTCATTCAATACTTCCTTTCTCTAAACATTCTTTAACAAAATATTCCCCATAATGTACACTACTAACATTATCAAGTCCCTCAATAACCTTAGCGGCTTCCATTATTCCTTCTTTATTTTTAATGGTAATAATATATGAATCAAATAAAGGATTCTCTTCCATCTCTTCTAAATTTTCACTATATTCTTGCATTAATTCTAACTGTTCTTCTTTACTTTTGAAAGTAATTGTTTCAATTTGTAATTTTTTATTAACTTCTTTTTCAAAAGCTTTTATTTCATCTTTCGTTATATCTTTTTCTAAATAAACTAATATTTGGGCTTCATCAAGTAATTGTTTACAAGTATCATCATACTTTACTTTTTCTATCTCTTCTTTTTTAGTACAACTACATACCATCATTAATACTAAAAACACCAATAAAATTCTATAAATTTTCAACTATTTTAAAGCTACCTTTCACATTATCTTCTGAAAGTACTCCATTATCTAAAACAATTACTCTTTTTTTCATTCTATTTACAATGTCTTTATCATGGGTTGCCATAATTATAGTTGTTCCTAGTTCTTTATTAATTGTATCCAAAACATTCATAATTTCTTTAGAAGTTTTAGGGTCTAAGTTTCCTGTCGGTTCATCACAAATAAGCAATTTCGGGTCATTTACAATGGCTCTTGCAATACATACTCTTTGTTGTTCCCCTCCCGATAACTCATTTGGAAAACTTCTTGTTTTATCTTTTAATCCTACATGTTCTAAAGCTTTAAGTACTTTAGGTTTAATATCTTTACTAGCTATTCCCATACACTCTAAAGCAAAAGCCACATTCTCATATACTGTAAGTTTAGGTAACAATTTAAAATCTTGAAAAACAATTCCTAATTTTCTTCTTAACTTATATACTGTTCCATTTCGTAATTTACCGACATCTATTCCCCCAATTTCGACATTTCCTTTCGTCGGTTTTTCTTCTCGATATAACATTTTAATTAAAGTTGATTTCCCTGAACCAGACGCTCCAATT
Organism: uncultured Bacilli bacterium; assembly: GCA_947623755.1. Taxonomy (GTDB): domain Bacteria; phylum Bacillota_I; class Bacilli_A; order RF39; family UBA660; genus Caccenecus. Next base: position 1,408 of record CANQHB010000091.1, read on the forward strand.
ACAAAAACAAATTCGCCTTTATCTATATTTAAGGTTAAATCAGCAATGGCCGCAACCCCATTTTTATAAACTTTATAACAATTCTTGATTTGAATAAACTTCACTTCTTCTGACCTCCTACTAGCATACTATGACCATTATACCATATTTTTTCAAGTATTAAAACACCAAAAAAAGGAAAAAGAAAAACTTAAGAGTTTATCTTAAGTTAATTACTAGAAGTAACAGCTCTAAAACCTACCTTCATATTAAGCGAACCACTTCGCAAATCTACACAATTATCATAACTTCCATTACATTCATTTGCTTGGTTCACACTAGCGTCATCTTCTAACCATACATATAGAACATAACTATCACTAGCACTATTAGATATATCAACATTTTCTAATAATGGTATATTTTCACTAACTGTATATAAGCTATCTTCTCCAGCTTCACTACCTAATGTAACATTACTAAAATCACCAACAGCTTTTTGAACACCACCTTCAAATAAAGCCCATTTCAAATATTTACTCTTAAAATTCTTAGATATTTTTACATCCGTTAAAAATAAATTATATTTTGCACTATTTATAGTACTATCTTCAGCAATAGATACCGTAAAATCAGTATAGTTTTTATTAGTATCCTTATCTTTATCTAAGACCTCTTTGTTAACAGTTACCGTGCTATTATCAGCATTATCATCCGTTATAGCGTCAATTAATCCCATATTTTTAGGTTGAATATAACTGGTTGATTCAAACTTCATCTTTAAGTCTCCACTAGTTATCTCAATTCCTTCATTATCTAGATTCTCATGTTCCACTTCATTCATAAAAAATGCATAAGACCCACTTATTGCTATAATAATTATTGACATAACAATAATTAAAGCCCCTAAAATATTAATTTTTGTTGATTTATTACTTTCATTTTTAAGATTAGCATTCATAATACTCACCCTATTCTGTAATAATTGTATCAAAAAAATTAAAGTTAGACAATACCAATATTAAAAAATATCAAAAAAAAGGTCAATTATCTAGTTTGACCTTTAGTTTTTTGTGTTTCAAGTTGTTTATTAAATAAGTGTGCTAATGAAATAATTTGTTGTGGATGTAAGAAAGATTTTATATTTCTCATAAATAAAGCATTACTAAGATTTTCTTCTAAATTATCTTTATAATAAACTTCTCTATACTTAAAAGCATAATCAACTATTAAACTAATAATATTTGCTTTTAATTCTGGATTTGTAATAAGACTAGAATATAATCTTAAATTAGCTCTTTCTTTTCCTATTTTATTATAAGTGTTTTCTCCATATTCTGCTAACAAAATCTTATCTTCATCAATAGTTTTTTCCACATACTTATATACTTCATTTTTAAGTACATTTCTTGTATTTGCATCCATTATAACCAAATCCCCTTTCAAATACGGCATATATAATACCATATTTTCAAAGATTTGTCAAATTTTATTCCAAAATCTTCAAATCATGACTATTAACATAGCTAATAAATCTCTCTTTAAAGGTTTGAATATCTTTTTGTTCTAATGTTTTATTATCGCTTCCTAATATATATCTAATTGTATATTTATTTTGATAAACCCCAACTAATTCATAATGTTTTATTAATTTACTTTTAAATTCTTTTAAAATCTCTTCTAAATCTTGATATTTTAAATTCTCTAAATTAATCGTGTAATCTAAGCTTACTACCGGATACTTACTAACTTCTTTCGCTAATTTTTCTTCGGTATTAATATTACAATATAAATCAAAGTCAATATCTACCATTACAATCATTTTTTTCTTCGCAAGCTTACTTGTTAAACTCTTACTTAAAACATTAATTTCTCCAATTTTGGTGTCATCAACTCTCATAACTTTCCCTAACTTATCATCATAATAAGTCTTCTCATTTACATTATCACTAAAATTTACTTCTTTATTTTTAAGCGTTTTAAATAAATATTTAACTACATACTTCGCTTTATTATAAATTTCTTCTATTTTCTTTTCTTCGGAAGCTAAAACAACACTAAGTACTCTCTTATTTTGATTATTAACAATTATTGTTCCAATTTCAAATATTTCAAAACTATTATAATTTTTAAAGTTTTCTCTAACTATATTAAGTAAAGAAAAACTCATGTCATCTCTTAAGATATTATTTACGTCTTTTCCTAATAATTTAACGTTATCTTTTTCTACTCCTAATTCTTTTAATAAAGCTGTATCATACCAAATATAACTATTAACTTCATGCATATCAAATTTTGTTGCTAATAGTTTTTTTACTTCATATTCTTGATTAAATATGGTCTCATGTTCCGTACTTATTAAATCTAACTTAAGTGGTTTAGGATTAAATTTATCTAAACCATAAATTCTAGCTATTTCTTCAATTAAATCTTCTTTTATTTTTATATCTTTAGTAGCTCTATAAGTCGGTACTATAACTTCATATTGATTAGCACTTACTTTAACTTTAAATCCTAAAGCCTCTAATATTCTTTTAACCTCGCTATC
>CANQHB010000092.1 GCA_947623755.1 uncultured Bacilli bacterium
TAAAGGTGATATCATGCAAAAGTTAGTGGAACTTGAAAAAGATGAAACAGTACAAGTATCGAGTAATATCTTAAATTACGAACAACCAGACGCTATCTATCTTCCTTTGGAAAATTCCGCGACTTTGCTTGTAAAACTAAATGAATCAGTAAAAATTGGTAACCCAATCTATAAAACTAAAACAGAAGTTATAACTTCTCCCATCTCTGGAGTAGTTGAAGGCGTTGTCTCCGTTACAACCTTAAATGGTCCTACAAAAGCTTTAAAAATCCGCAATGATTTTGAAGAACAAAAACGTCTTGCCCCCGCCAGTAACATTTTTCATAAGCTATCTAAAGACCATTTAACTAAACTTTTAAAACTTCAATTTAAAATTGATATGACTAATATTGATACGCTTATTTTAAATGCGATTGATGATGATATTTATACTTTAACTAGTAATTTCTATTTATTATTATATTATGAAGGCTTTTTAGAATTACTTGATGAATTTTTTAATATTTTTTCTTTAAAACGTCTTATTATTTGTGTTAAGGAGACTAGTGGGGAAAACATTACTAAACTAATGGAATGTTTAGGAATGTATCCTAATATCGAACTAAAAATAGTCCCTAATCTTTATTTACTAGGGGAAAACTCTATCTTAATTAATTATTTAGAACTAACTGAAAATAATCCTGTTGCGATTAAAACTAATGCTTTTTATGATATTTATAATTTAATTAAACGGAACCGGCAAAAAACTGATAAATTAATCACTATAAGTGGTATATGCCTTAAAAATCCCTCTATCATTAAAGTTAAAGTTGGCACCAATTTACAAGATATAATCACTAATTTAATTACTTTAACTAGCTCGGATATCATCTATATTGCTAATGGCCTTTTAAAAGGCACTATTATTAACCCTGACCACTTTATTATTGATGACAACATTGATAGTATTCTTATTATGCCTAAAAAAGAACCACCCAAAGAGGGGAAATGTATCAACTGTGGCGCCTGTGAAAATATCTGTCCGGTTGGCTTAAATCCGCTTCTTTTTGCTAATCCCACTTATTATACCAAAGCCCAAACTAAATGTCTAAAATGTGGTCTATGTTCATATATATGTCCTGTATATATTAATTTTAATAAATATGAAAGAAGGTCAAATCATGAATAGTATTCCCTTAATCCATTATAAAAAAGACCAAAATAGTCTTTTAAATACTTATTTTTTAGTTTTAATCCCTTTAATAATTTTTAGTTTCTATAAAAATGGACTTTTATTATATCAAAATAATCTTATCCCTTTTAAATCTTTATTTATTCCCCTCTATTTTTATCTTATAAGTATTATTGTGGGTCTAGCCATTTCTCTTCTTTTTAAAGAACCTAAAAAAAACAATATTTTAATTTGTTTAATTCTTAGTTTAAGTGTCTCTATAAATACTAATATGCTTATTTATCCCATCTTACTATTTATTATGCTTGTTCTAACCAAATATCTTAAAACTAAACTTAAAATCCCTTTTAATGATTTAGCCTTAATAAGATTATTTCTTATCTTATCTTTACTTCTTAATTCTTATAGTTACTTAAATATTGCCGAAAAACTTCACAAGTTTAATTACAACTTATTTGATACCTTTTTAGGCTTTGCTAAAGGGGGCCTAGCGACCAGTAGTCTTCTAATTTTATTAATCTGTCTTCTTATTTTATCTTTTAACAAATACTATAAAAAATATATTGCTATCTCATCTTCTCTAGCGTTCTTTCTAACCACTCTTATCTATAGTAATCTTACTAATAATCCCAGTCTATTAGTGTCTGTCTTTAATGGCACTCCCTATTTTGGTTTTATTTTTCTTGCTACTAGCTTTGAGGTTTCTCCTAGTAGTTATAAAGGTATGTTTATCTATGGCTTATTTATCGGTATTCTAACGAGCTTTTTTGTTATTTTCTTTAATTTCTATGAAGCTAGTTATCTAAGTATTTTCTTAATTAGCTTTCTTATTCCGCTTATCAATCAGTGGACTAACAAAAAGTATTTACAAACCTAAATTTTTATGATATAGTAGCACTAATTCACTTGTTAAAATTATTTTCCTTAAGCTAAGGGTAACTTTAACAAGTTTTCTTTTACCTAGAAAAGGACAAAAATGAAAAAAATATTAAATTACTTCATTTTTGGACTAATTTTCTTTATGACTATAACTAATGTTCATGCCCAAACTAACCATATTAAATTAGGTGACGCTGTACCGGGTATTAAAATTCATTTAAAAACGTCTAAAGTTAATCGGGATAAAGATATCTTTCAAATTATTGATACCACCACCAATGAATTAGTCTATTGTATTGAGCCTGGTGTCATGCTATATGAAGGCGAGTTTACTGAATTTAAAACTCTTGATGATTTAGACCTCGACATTACCGAAGAACAACTAGATATGATTGAAAGAATTGCTTACTATGGATATCAATATAATGAAGAACGGAGCACCCTTACTTGGTATGCTATAACCCAATTTACGATTTGGGACTATATATTACAAGATAAAGGCGAAGTTTACTTCTTAAATTCTCAAAATAAAAAAGATGAAACCTTATATCAAGCTGAAATTGCCGCCCTTTATGATGACGCCAAAACTGGTTATACGCCGGTATCTTTTAGAGAAGAGTATGACTCTCGTGGTATTTATGTAAACTATGGCGATTCGCTAGAATTAACCGATACCAACAATGTGTTATCCAAATACACTATTACCACTAATAATAATCCCGACATGAATTATGAAATAAATGGTAATAAAATCACATTCAATTTTGCCAAACCTGGTAGTTATTATGCTTATTTAGCTCGTAGTGCGAATAAAAATCATGAAGCCCGGATATTTTATAATGGCACCAGCCAAACTGTAATTGGCCGGGGTTCTATCTATGATTTAGATTGTGCCCTTTATATCACGGTTTATGACCCATCTCTAAAAATTAAAAAGGTTTCCAGTGAAGACTCAAACTTAGCTTTACCGGGCGCAACTATTTCTATTTATCGCGAAAATGGTGATTTCATGTATGATTGCACCACCGACCAAAATGGTGAAATCTTTTTTGAATATTTTACTCAAGGTCGTTACTATTTAGTGGAAAAAACTGCTCCTTATGGCTACCAGTTAAATCCGGAGAAAATCTATTTTACGGTCGATTATGATACCGAAGTAATCATGGAAGATGAACCAATTTTAAAGCGCTTAGATATTGAAAAATACCTCGAAAATGCTGATTCAAGCTTAGAATTAGAACCCAATGCTAAATTCCAAGTCTATAATGCCTTAACCAATGAGCTTGTTACTACTTTTATAACTAATAAATTTGGTAAATATGAATTAAAACTACCCTATGGTTCTTATATTCTAAAACAAGTAAGTGGCAAAGAAGGATATGCTCTAATTTCGGATATTGCCCTTAAAATCGATGAAAATACCGTCGATGGTACCAATTTAGTTTTAAAAAATCCCCAAATAGTGGGCACCTTAAAGCTTTATAAAAAGGATAGCTCTACTAAAGAACTTATTCTTCCTAAGGCCCAATTTAAAATTTGGAATAAAGATACCCATAGTTATTTTAAAATAAATGATATCGATATCTTTGAAACTAAAGATGGCTTTCTAGAAATTCCTAATCTTCCTTATGGCCATTATGAACTAGTGGAGGTATCTTCACCCCTTAATTATCGCTTAAATAACGAAAGGTTAAGTTTTACTATTAGTAAGCCTAATGAAGTAATAGAACTAGATTATTTTAATGAGCTTATGAAAGGCAGTATTATTATTAAAAAAGTCGATTCCTTAACTAGTGTCCCTTTAAGTAATGTCGTTTTTGGTTTATATGACGCTAATAATAATCTTCTAGGGGAATATACCACCAATAGTGAAGG
>CANQHB010000093.1 GCA_947623755.1 uncultured Bacilli bacterium
AGCTGATATTTTAAAAATATCAGTTTTTAAAAGCTTGTTTTATGGAAAAATAATAAAACTTGTGTTATACTAAAAGTATAATAAAGAGAGGTTTTAAGATGACTTGTTGGAAATGTGGCGCGGCAAATGAAAATTATGCGACTAATTGTTATAGATGTGGAGCCTTGTTGAAAGGAAATGTTTCGGCTAATTTAGATTTACCAGTAGAAGATAATAAAGGCGTGGGAAGATATGTACTGGCTATTGGGATATTAGTAATAGTTATGTTGGCCGGATATTTTGGGGGTATTAAAGTTAAAGAATTAGTATTAAGTAGTAAAGAAAAAAAGATAGACCCTTATGCTAATATAGTAAGAGTGCCTTATGCAAGTAAAGAATTACAAGCTGGAGAACAAATATTAAATGCCAGTATTAGTTATATGGAAGTAGATAAAGATAATAATGTTAATTTAGATATAATAAGCGATGTTAATGATTTAATTGGAAAGTGTATTGCTAAAGATACAAAAGTAGTAAAGGGTTCTTATTTTTATGATTATTTAATTGATAGTTGTAGTTCTACGCCAGAAAGCCCTGTTGAAAGTAATGAAGGATATATTGATTTAAGTATAAATGTTAAGACAAGTCCAATTGTTAGGACAATAGTTGCTGGAAACATGGGAGATATTTATATTAAAATGTATAATCTAAATAATGACTTAATATTTGGACCTTTAATTAGAAATGTAAAAGTAAAAGAAGTTAGTACCGAAGAAAATAATGTAACTATTAAAATTTTAATAAAAAAAGAAATGGAACAAATGCTTAAAGACGCTCAAACTTTAGAGAATGTGGAAGTTATTTATACGCCTAAAGGATTTATGAGGGGAGTAGAACCGACAATTGTAAGTAAATATTTACAAGATGAATTGTTAAGAAGAATTGAAAGTTAAGAAAAGAGAGATGCAAAATGAAATGTAGAAATTGTGGCATGGATAATTATGACGCTAGTTATATTTGTTCTAATTGTGGAAGCGTTTTAAAAAAGCCTAAAAGTTCTTTGGGGATAATAGTGACAGTTTTTGCAGTTATTCTAGGTTTAATTGGGTTTGGGGGTGGATACTTTTTAACGGAAGAAAAAGAAGAAGTTAGTAATAAGAATAATGATAAACAAGTGATGGTGGAAGTTCCTTATGCGAAGACGGCAATACTCGGAATATCGCAAATTGAGATTAGTACCGATATGGTCGGAGTAAGAAAAATACCGAAAAGTTTAGTTAATGACCAAGTAATAACCCAACTTAAAGACATACTTAGTGAAGAAGACCCATACTGTGTAAATAATGACGTGCAAATTGGGGAAGGGGCTTTCTTTTATAAAGACCAAATTATTAAATGTAAAGATAAAAAAATGAATATTTATGATAATATTTATGAGGGATATAAGCCTTATGTAGTCGCAGTTAATGTTAATAGTGATAATATTAATGTTGGGGATTATGTGGATATTTACTTAAAAACCACCTATAATGACCGAGAGATTGAAGATTTGTTTATTAGTGAAGTCGCTGTAATAACAACTTTAGATAGTAAAGGAAATATCTTATATAATGTGGATAGTAAAGAAAGTTATGCAATGATTTTAGTGCCGGAAGAGATATATGTTTTATTAGAAAAAGCAAGTAGTTTTACGGATATAAAATTATATGCAATGTTTAAAGGAGAAACTAGTGAGAATCCCGCGACAGTTGCAAGTGAATATTTAAAATCTTTAGTATTAAGTAAATGCGTTACTTTACCAGAGGAAGGGTAAATTATAATTATAGAAAATTTGTTAATTAAAAAAATCTGCTAACTAATTTAGCAGATTTTTTGGTAGGAGGTCATTTTTGAAAAAAATTTTTTAATCCTATTGCTTATAGTGATAATTATCCTACAAATTATTTTTTTATAAAAATGTCTTCCTAAGTTAAGTATATAATATTTTTTATCTTTTGTAAAGTTTTAATTTTTTAGGTACTTAGGGTTATCTATTTTACCTAATAAATAATCAGCCGAGATATGAAATTCTCTGCAAAAGTAATAGAGAAAAGTTGAAGTAATAGTTGTAGTTCCAAGTTCATATCTACACCATACGGAGTGGTCAATATTTAATAAATTACCCATCATAATTTGGGTATAATTATTTTCTAATCGACATTCTTTAAGTCTTTTTCTTAAGATATTTTTATCAAATCCATTTTTGGTATTTTTATAATTGTAAGTATTTGTAAATTCAAACATATAATCCACAGAAACGTTAAAAATATCACAAAATTTTATTAAATTTTTTAAAGTAATAGTGTCATGAGCTGTTTCATTCATAGCATATGTTCCTAAAGATATATTAAGCATTTTGGCTACGTCTTTTTGCTTAAGTTCTCTTTCTTCACGGATGTATTTCAATCTTTTAAATTCCATCTTTCTATCACCAAGTTAATTTTAACAATTATTAGTTTATAATTGCTAAAATATAGGAAAATAACACATTTTTATTGACTTTTATGATAACGCAGTTTATAATTTTAGTATAAGTTAGAAATTTCTAATATGATTGATAGGAGAATAAAAGAATGAGACTAGAAAAATTGAATTTAAGTAATAGTAAAGGAAAAATAAGATTAGTATATTTAAGTGGTTTTATAACAGCCATAGCACTTATCATTATAGTAAATGTGATTGCTAGTAAAGCACTATATCGCAAAACAGAAAGTGTGCAATTAGCTAAAGGAACAGTTAATTATTCATTAGCTGATTTAAATATTGTAGCGATGTATCAAGAAAAAGATTTATATACAGATGAAAATGATAAATATGAAAGTATTGAGCAACTTCCAGTAGAAAGTTATATTTTAAATCAAGAAAAATCAGTATGTAAAGTCAAAGATAATAAGGATGAAGATATAGAAATAAATATTATAAATAACAAAATAACTGTATCAAATATGACCAAAAAGGGCACTAAATGCTATATATATCTTGATAAAATAAAAACGCCTAAAGAAGTATTAACAAATTTAGAAAAAGTAGAGAGCGAAAAAGGTTGCCCAACAAACTTTGAAAAAACTACATCTGCTGAAAATTTAATTTGTAAAGCAAACGATGATGATGGCGAAAGCTTTTATTTTAGAGGAAATGTACAAGAAAATTGGGTCAAATTTGGTCAAACAAATGATGGACAAGATATATGGTGGCGAATATTACGGATAAATGGCGATGGCACAATAAGATTAATTTATGCGGGAACTAGTGAAATAAATGGAAATGCGCCAAATACCATAGGAACAATTACCCAAATAACCATAGATAATCCTGATGGAAACACAAATGATTATAAATTTTCAGCTGATTATCAAGATAATGCCTATGTAGGATATTATTATACTCTTAATGAAGTTCATGGAAATGAACAAGCAAGTAATGCAGCAAAAAAAATAAATGACTGGTTTGAATTAAATTTAGCCGACGAATTTTCAAATGGAAATGGATGGATAGATAAAAATGCCGGTTTTTGCAATGATAGAGGTGTAGTTAGCGGTCATGCAAAATATCCTGGCAATGGTATTGGAAATTCATGGACTATCTATTCGCCTTCTGACAGATTTTATGATTGGGATTCTGCAAATTGGAAATATAATAAAACACCTACTCTTAATTGTAGTAACGAATTAGATAATTTTACATATACAGAATCATCAAAAGGCAATAAGAAATTACAATATCCAGTTGGACTTATTACTATTGATGAAATTGTTTATGCCGGTTCTAATGAAAATGGCTGTGATAATTGCTTTTTAAAAACAAATCAAACATATTGGACCATGTCTCCAGATTATTTTAATACTTCTTGTAATGTATATACTATG
>CANQHB010000094.1 GCA_947623755.1 uncultured Bacilli bacterium
TACAAGTTCAAAAAAGTATTTTAGGTACATATACCATTGTTCAATAAAAAGGAGGATATATATGAAAAAATTAATATTGATTATTGTTACATTCATAAGTTTACTAGCATTCCCTAGTAATATCTTTGCTGCTAGTGGAACCATTCGGGTAACTGGTGCTTCTACGGCCGTCGTTGGCAATAAAGTTACTATGACTGTTACCTTAGCCAGTGGTACTAATATCGGTAGTTGGCAAATGGATTTAAACTATGATAAATCTTATTTACAATTAGTAAGTAGTTCCGCGGAAGCCGGTGGTACCAAAATGTCTAACTCATCTAGTGGTACGAAAAGTAAAACTTATACTTTTGCTTTTAAAACTTTAAAAAAGGGCACTACTAGTATTTCCGTAAGTAGTTTTCTCGTCTATGATTATGATACAATGTCTCAAATGACTATTACCCCTACTAACAAGACTTTACGAATTATGACCCAAGAAGAATTAGAAGCTACTTATAGTAAAAATAATGATTTAAAAAGTTTAACTGTTGAAGGTTATGAATTAGATAAAGAATTTAATAAGGATACTCTCGAATATACTGTTACTGTTCCAACTGGCACTACTAGTGTTAAAGTAAATGCTGCCGTCGCTGATAGTACTGCTTCTGTAAATGGTGCTGGTGAAATAGAGGTAACGGAAGGGCTAAATAGTATTCCTTTAGTTGTTACCGCGCAAAATGGTGACCAAAAAACTTATACTTTAGTTGTTAATGTGGAAGACCAAAATCCTATTAATGTTAAAATTGATAATAAAAATTATGTTGTGGTAAAAAATGCTACTTTATTAGAAGCGCCTCTAACCTTTACTGCAACTACTATTACGATTAATGATTTTGAAATTCCCGCATTTATTAATAACAATGCTAATATTACTTTAGTCGGCCTAAAAGATGAATCTGGTAATATTATCTATTGCGAATATAAAGATAATAGTTATCACAAATTTAATGAAATGACCTTTAATACTCTTCTTTTAATACCGGTTAAGTTTACTGCCAATTTAGATTTAATAAAAACTACTATTACAATTAATGATGAAAAAGTTGAAGCTTATAAATATAGTGCTAAAAGTGATTTTGTTATTATTAATGCTAAAAACTTAACAGATGGAAAAACTAATCTTTATTTATATGACCCTGCAAGTAAGACCGCGACTATCTTTGATGACACATATATTAACGAAGCTAATGCCACTATAAGTAACTACACTTATATTATTATTGCCTTTGCCGGCGCTTTAGGGGTAATGTTCTTAATTATCTTAATTCTTCTAAATAGTTTAAGAAAAAAACAAAAAAAGATTAAGAAGTTCTTAGATAAACAAGAAGCCAAAATTGAAGCTACCCGCAAATTAAATGACGTTGTTGCTGAAGTAAAAAAGATTACTGCCAAAGAAAAACATACTGTTAAACCCGATACAACCGAATTACCAAATACTAAAAAAGCCAATAAAAAGAAAAAGAAAGATGAAGTAGTAGTAAAAGAAATAGCTTCTTCAACCCTTACTCCCGCCAAAGAAACTAAAACCGAAACTAAGAATGAGGAACCTAAAACTTCCACACCAACTCCTGAGAAACCTAAAACTTCCGAAGAAAAAGAAGAAACCGAAGTATATAATTTATTTGAAGATGATTTTAAAAAGAAAAAGAAGAAGAAAAAATAGTTTTCTTTCTTTTTTTTTGATATAATATTTTTTAAGGAGAAGAATTATGGAACTAAGTGATATTAAAGGTGTCGGCCCCAAAATGCTTACTAATTTGCATGAATTAAATATTTATTCTATCGAAGACTTATTAACTTATTATCCGTATCGTTATGATATATTTGAACCTATTAATTTACCTAAAGATTACAATGGGGAAAGAATTGCCATTAATGTAAAAGTAGAAACTACGCCCATTACTACATTTATAAAAAGAAACTTTAATAAATTATCCTTCCGGTGTAGCCATAATAATCAAACCCTCTATGCTTCTATTTTTAATCGGGCCTTTCTAAAACCTCATTTAACTATCGGTAAAACTATCACTTTAATTGGCAAATATACTAAATTTCGTAATGAATTTACATGTGATGATATTAAACTAACACCCCTAACTAAAAAAGAAATAATTCCTATCTATCACACGAAAAAAAATATTAAAAATGCGGACTTACGCAAAATAATTGCCGCCGCTTTAACTGACGCCGCTGCCCTTTATAACTACATTCCTGAACCTTTTATTGAAAAATATAATATGGTTAGCAAAAGACAAGCCTTAAGAATGATTCATACTCCTCATACTTATGAGGAAATAAAACAAGCTAGTTTATTTTTAAAATATGAAGAATTATTTTTATTTATGTTTAAAATAGCTTATATGAAAAAAGATAATGCGAGTACATATAAAGAAGAAAAATACTTTAAAGATGAAGATATTAATGCTTTTATAAGCACTTTACCTTTTAATTTAACTGATTCGCAAAATGAAGCTTTAGCTTTAATACTAACGGATTTAAAAAGTAATCAAAAAATGAACCGCTTAATTTTAGGTGATGTCGGAAGTGGTAAAACTATCATTAGTTTTATTGCTATGTATGCTAATTTTTTATCAGGTTATCAAAGTGTTTTAATGGCCCCGACCGAAGTTTTAGCAAGACAACATTATGAAAGTGCTTTAAATATATTTAAAAATACCAAAATTAAAATTGGTTTATTAGTTGGCAGTAACACTAAAAAAGAAAAAGACCAAGTAAAAGCCGATTTATTAAATGGTAATATTGATATCTTAATTGGAACCCATGCTATTATTGAAGAGACGGTTAAATTTTATCGTTTAGGTCTTGTAATAACCGATGAACAACATCGCTTTGGTGTAAAACAACGAGAAATTTTAAAAAGTAAAGGGGAAGTCCCTGACGCTCTTTATATGAGTGCGACTCCTATTCCTAGAAGTTATGCCCTAACTTTATATGGTGATTTAGACGTTTCCTTTATCACTCAAAAACCGGGTGGTCGAAAAGAAATTATTACGAAAATCCATAAATATTCAGAATTAAAAAAAGTCTTAATGCATATTTTAGAAGAAATAAAAAATGGTCATCAAATCTATGTTGTTGCTAGTCTTATTGATGATAATGAAGAATTAGATTTAAAAAGTGTGGAAACTTTAAAACAAAAATTTAACCTTGCTTATAATTATAAAGTTCCAATTGAAATTTTACATGGTAAACTAAAACCCAAAGAAAAAGAAGCAATTATGACTAGATTTAAAAATAATGAAACCAAAATTTTAATATCGACTACAGTTATTGAAGTAGGGGTGGATGTTAAAAATGCGACTATCATGGTTATTTTTGATGCCGACCGTTTTGGTCTTGCTACTCTTCACCAACTTCGAGGACGGGTAGGAAGAAACTCTCTAGATAGTTATTGCTATTTAATATGTGATAAAGAAATAGACCGTCTAAAAGTTTTAGAGGAAAGTAACGATGGTTTCTATATTTCTGAAAAAGATTTAGAACTTCGTGGTTCTGGTGATTTATTTGGCATTCGTCAAAGTGGTATAAAAACCTTCAAAATTGCCGATTTAAGTACCGATAAAAAAATTCTTATGCAAGCTAAAAGTGATAGCGAATCTTACTTAAATACCGAACAGTATAAAAACAATATGTCTTACTATAAAATTTTAAAAGAACTAGAACACTTAAATTAATCAAAAAAGTTAACTAAATGTAATTGACAAAATTCGAAATTTTTTATATCATTATTATGACATGATAAACGTCATGTCCGAATTCACTTTTACGACTTAATGTGAAAGTGAGTCAACCAAAACCCCCTGAAG
>CANQHB010000095.1 GCA_947623755.1 uncultured Bacilli bacterium
ATAAAAAAAGCTACTCTTACGTAGCTTAATTTACATTAACAATTTTTATTTCAATCTTAGAACTATAATTAACTCCTTGGTCTTTATTTTGATTTGTATTCGTTTCTAAGAATGCAAATTTAAGTTTAAATGTTGCTTCTTCTCCAGCCCCAATTACTAAATTTTCTGCAATAACCTCATCATGTCTTAAAGCTGGTATTTGACTAATATCTTTATTATCTTTACCTTTAACTGGTATATTATTTTTAAGTAATGAGAATACAAAGTCATCACTATTAAATGTATTATGAACGTCAATTAAACTTATATTATAAACAATTGTCTTATTAGATGTATTTCTTACTGTAAATGTTTGAGTACCTTCGTCACCTTTCATACCCCATCCAGGGAAGATATCTTTAACATTAATACTATTTACATAACTTACAGTAAGTGAACCATTTGCAGCGGTACCTACATCAAAGCTATTATCACCATTATCAACAGTCGGTGCTGCAACAGCTTTAACTATTGTTACAAAGTAAGTTTTTACTGTTCCATCTTCAGCTACAACTACAATTGAAACTGTTGTACCGGCTCCTGGAACTTCTACTGTTCCAGTTCCTCTAACTGTTGATTTTGGACTTACAGCTTTAGCACTTACATTAACACTTGTATCTTCACTATCAATAACTACGGTATAGAAAGTAACATTTTCATCAAATTCTGGATTTAACACATAATTATTTCCTGCATTAGATACTGTTAATGATTCTAGATTAGCATTACTTGATAAACCACCTGTACAGTTAACATCACACTTACCATCACCATTATTATCTACATCAACATCTGGAGTTCCGTTTCCATCAGTATCAATATTGGTATCAGGTTCTCCGTCTCCATTGGTATCACAATTAGTATCGCATTTACCATCACCATTATTATCAATATTTAAATCTGGCTTTTTATCTCCATCGGTATCTACATTGGTATCTGGCTTGCCATCTTTATTATTATCGCAATTATAATCGCACTTGCCATCATAATCAGTATCACAATTTAAATCGCACTTACCATCACCATTCGTATCAATATTAGTATCAGGTATCCCATCTTTTGGATTTGAAGTATCACAGTTTAAGTCACACTTACCATCACCATTAGTATCTTGGTCAGTTAAATTTTTATCTGGCTTACCATCACCATCAGTATCAATATTAGTATCAGGTACTCCATCTTTATTAGTATCAATATTTACATCTGGAATTCCGTCCCCATTCGTATCACAGTTTGTATCGCATTTGCCATCATTATTATTGTCAATATTTACATCAGGTTTTCCATCACCATCAGTATCACAATTTAAATCGCATTTGCCATCCTTATTTGTATCTTGATCAGTTAAGTTTTTATCCGGTTTTTTATCTCCATTAGTATCGCAATTAAAGTCACATCTGTTATCACCATTAACATCGATATTTACATCTGGAATTCCATTTCCATCTGTATCACAGTTAATGTCACATTTGCCATCACCGTCAACATCAACATTTAAGTCTGGTTTTCCATCACCATTAAGGTCACAATTTAAATCACACTTACCATTATTGTTGTCATCAACATTGACATTTGGTTTTCTATCACCAGTTGTATCACAGTTTAAGTCACATTTCCCGTCACCATCGGTATCAATATTCAAGTCTGGTTTGCCATCACCATCAATATCCACATTTAAGTCTGGAAATCCGTCATTATTAGTATCACAGTTTAAATTACACTTACCATCATTATCCGTATCTTGATTCATAGGGTTTTTATGTCCCCCATTTCCATCAGGAACATTTATGTCTGGTTCTTTATCTTTATTTACATCTAAATTTTCATCTGGTTTTCCATCACCATCAGTATCACAGTTTAAATCACACTTACCATCTGGTTTACCATTTGGCCCTGTAACATCTAAGTTTGTATCTGGTTGTCCATCTTTATTAGTATCGCAATTAAGTTTACACTTACCATCTTCATCTTTTTGATTAGTTAAATTTTCATCTGGTTTTTTATCATTATTGGTATCACAATCAAAATCGCACTTACCGTCTCCATCATAATCTTTATTAATATCTGGTACTCCATCACCATCGGTATCCACATTGGTATCTGGTACTCCATCTTTTGGCTCTGAAGTATCACAGTTTAAGTCACATTTCCCGTCACCATCGGTATCAATATCTGTATCTGCTTTACCATCTCCATTAGTATCAATATTTATATCCGGTTTATCATCACCATCTATATCTACATTAACATCTGGTACTCCATCTCCATTGGTATCTAAATTCAAATCTGGCTTTCCATCTTTATTTGTGTCTACATTAGTATCAGGTTCTCCGTCCCCATTCGTATCACAATTAGCACTACAAGTTCCGGTATTATCTAAATCTAAGTTTAAATCTGGCCATCCATCGTCATTGGTATCACAGTTTAAATCACATTTACCATCACCATTTGTATCTTTATTTACTAGGTTAGTATCAGGAATTCCATCTCCATTGGTATCAATATTAAAATGAGCTTTTTTATCTCCATTAAAATCAATATTTAAATCTGGTCTACCATCTTTATTTTTATCTATATTAACATCTGGTATTCCATCTCCATTAGTATCAATATTTAAATTACCCTTACCACTTCCACCGGTACTAGAATAAGCAAAATAAAGTCCCAATAAAGTTACTAAAATAATTAAAATACATAAAACAATAATAACTATTGTCTTTCTTTTATCTTCTTGCTTTTCCTTTTCTAATAAAGCATATTGCTCTTGTAAATTAGTATCTTCCATGTTAGACACACTCCCTACTATTTAAAAGTATATCATAACCTTTTATTATTCGCAATATAAAAACTTCAAATAATCATAAAAAAATGAGTATTTAAACTCATTTACTTTACTAAAGACACATCAACATTAGCTTTAAATGTCTTTCCACTATTATGGTTTTGATCTGCACCACTTTCTACAAATTTGATTGTAAGTTCATAATCATATTTCTCAGCCTTACCCTCTTTAGCCTCATGCGTAACTTCTATAGGATCTACAGTCATAACTCCATTAGTTAAGTCAGCATCTTGTACTAAAAAAATACTATTCTCTTTACTATCAGTTCTTTTTAAACTATAAGTAAGTTCTTTAAAATTCTTAGTACAATTATTTTCTCTATCATTATAAGTTGGACTATTACTATCATCACAAACTACAAAACCATTTTCACTTATTTCTAATTTCACATAATACGTAGCGGTATCCATATCTTCCGTTGGTGTTACCGTTACCGAAAATTTTTTAGTAACAGACATTCCCGGGTAAGCATTTTCTAAAGTTACACTCTCTCCTCCATCATACTTAATATCTAGCAAATCTGCCGTCTTTGTATTAACAGATGCCCCTTCTAATTTGTCTCCACTAACTCCTCCGCTTGTAAAGTACGCAAAAGAATATCCTATACAAGCAATAAGAGTACATACAATAACACCCAGGATAATCCACTTTTCCTGTTCTCTCATTTCAAATTTCATACTACGCCTCCATAGCTTACCTATAATATAACAAAAACCGACACTTTTTTCAAGTAATTAAATATAATTTTACTTGTATTTTCCGAATATTTTAATAAATTAAAATA
>CANQHB010000096.1 GCA_947623755.1 uncultured Bacilli bacterium
CTCCTTTATCTTTTGTTTGGCTATTTTAATTATACCACTTTTTTATTTATCAGTCATTATGTTTAACACAACCTTTAACATAAAAAACTCCTTTCTCATTTACCAATAATATAACATAATTTTACCATTTATTCTACCAAAAACTTCTATATTTTTATTTTATTTCACGTTGACAACTATTTTTAAAACCATTATAATTAGACTTAAATAAGAGGTAAAAAGATGGAACAAGAAATAATGCAAAAATTAAATGAAATAGAATATGGCTTTCCGGCTCAAGATGGCACTAACATTTATGATAATCCCCAAAAATGGGATGAAGAATTTTCAAATTTTTATTATCTTTTACCACCCCAAGAATTACTCCAAAAAAAATATGGTGTTTGCTTTGACCAAGTCGAACTAGAGCGCTATTTATTTGAAGAACACCATATTTCTGTTAAAACTTATTTTATTTGCACATATGATATTGATAATCTTCCATCTCATACTTTTTTAGTTTATGAAAATAACCATAAATACTATTGGTTTGAACATTCTTGGGCTACTTATCGGGGTATTCATGAATATCCTGATTTAAAATCTTTATTACTAGATGTCAAAACTAAATTTATAAATAGCCACGAAACTAATCCTGAAGCCTATACTTTTGTTTATGAATATAAAAAACCACCATACTACCTAAGTTGTGATGAATTTTATAAATATTGTGAAAATTCTCAATTAATTAAGTTAAATGCACCTTTATATTTTTATCATTTAGTTCCTAAAAAGGTTTCTCTTAACACTGGTTTATTAAGCCTTAAATATATGTATGACCATAACATGAATGATTACTTTGATAAATACACTGCTAAATACTTAGAACGTATTACTAATTCCTGGAATATTCCTGTGTATCACCATCGCCGCCCAGATACTTTAACTCGCGAAGAAATAATCGACGCCTTAAATATTTTTCGAGGTCCTTATGGGGCGAGTTATATTTATTTTTTTAAGTATCCTCCCACTGCTGATTTAGGTCCTAAAATGGCCACCGACCTGGCTACTAAAGACATTTATCGCCTAAATATTAATGATGAAGAAGTCGAAAAATCCATTATCGATATTTTCTATGGCTATGAAAACAGTCATTCTGATAATACTAAATTAACTAAAAAATATTATGAAACCGTAACCCCTGAAGCTTATTTTAAGAATTACGACGATAATCTCCCTCTAAATTATGCTTCTCTAAATCATATCGCTATTGCTTTTGCAAATGATTACTGTCCTTTAAAATTTTTAGAAAAAGTATCATAACTTCTTGCCAGTTTAAAAAAGTTATATTAATATAATTATAGTAGAGGGTATGTATATGACAAAATTTTGTAATAGTAAAAGTTGGGTAATGCATAATTTATGTAAACTATATATTAAAGATGATACGGATATTTTAGGATTTAAAGCAAGTCAAGAAAACTACATCACCTATCATCATATCATTCATGTTGAAGACTTAGATTTACTAGGTTTTCCCACGAAAAAAACTATTGAAAATGGCATTGCCCTAACTAGACATGCCCACAGCTACTTACATTTAATTGAAGATTTTGCTCCCGATATTTTTAATCAAATAAATAAAATTATTTTACTAATAACGAAAGAACGAAGATATCCAAATCCCGATGAAATAGAACTAATTCAAATCTGCTTAGAATGTTTTGAATATCGCATGTTTGAATATTATCAAATAAAACCTGAATTTTTAAAAAGAAGTCGAATTTTAGTGTCATAAACTATGAAATTAATAGTACATTTTATTAAGAGGTGTTAAATGAAAAAATTTTTTATTACATTCTTAATAAGTGCTTTTTTTATTACCATTTTTCCCGTAAGACCTGTAAAAGCCGCGACTGATTCACTAAATCTTGATAGTCCTAGTGCTATTTTAATTGATAGTGCTAGTGGTAAAGTTTTATATGAAAAAAATGCTCAAGAAAAACTTCCTATGGCTAGTATGACCAAAATCATGAGTATGCTTCTTATCATGGAAGAAATTGATAAAGGAAATTTAAGTTATACTGACAAAGTTTTAATTAGTAAAAATGCTAGTGGTATGGGTGGTTCGCAAGTTTTTTTACAAGCTGGGGAAGAATACCAAGTTGAAGATTTATTAAAATGTATTGCGGTATCTAGTGCCAATGACGCTGTCGTTGCTATGGCCGAAAAAATAAGTGGGACCGTTGATGCTTTTGTCGCCCGAATGAATGATAAAGCCAAATCTTTAGGTTTAACTGCTACACATTTTGCTAATCCTCATGGTCTAGATAATGAAAATCACTATTCTACAGCCCAAGATATGGCTAAAATAGCTCAAGAATTATTAAAGCATGAAGATATTCTTCGGTTTACAAGTACTTATGAAGATTATTTAACTAAACCGGATGGCTCTCAAATATGGCTTGTTAATACCAATCGGTTGGTGCGTTTCTATGATGGGGTAGATGGCCTAAAAACTGGTTATACTACCAAAGCTGGTTATTGCTTAACCGCCACCGCTAAGAAAAATAATATGCGTCTTATTAGTGTTGTCATGAAATCATCTTCCGCAGAAAATCGGAGTAAAGATACTGCCACTTTATTAACATATGGTTTTAATTCTTTTAAAAATAACATTATTATTTCCAAAGATAAAGCTATTGGCAAGTTAGATGTCATAAACGGTAAGAAATCCAAAGTTAAAGTCTATCTCCAAGACGACGCGACCGAAATTACGGAAATTACCAAAAAAGCTTCTAATTATTCCCTAAACTTAAAGGCTAAACCTCTTACTGCTCCTTTAAAAAAGAACACAGTCGTTGGTACAGCCGAAATAATTGATAATGAAAATAACATTGTAAAAGAATTACCTATTATTATTAAAGAAGATTTACAAAAAGCTTCATTTACAGATTATTTAAAACATAATTTTAAAGTTATAACTGGTGGTAAATAAGTTAACGTAAGTTGACTTATTTTTGCTTTTTTTATATAATTTTAATGGAGGCAAACTCATGAAAATAAATTTAACTGAAGTTGAAATACCCGAAGAAACTAAAAAGCTTCTTAATCAATTTTTTATTGAAACCGGTCCTTGGCTTTACAATACTGATTTATTAGATTATCATAATATTAAAATTTTTGGTAATTTACTTCGGGAATTTATTAAATCTCATCATTTAGAATCTAATTATATTTTTAAACTATTCTTATTAGAAATAAAATATGATGAATTAACTTTTAAAATCACTGAAGATTGTGAATGGATACAAAGAGAAAGAATGCCTTTACCAGCTTCTCTAAAAGGTAAACATAAAGTTTTACTGACCCCGACTATTAAAAAATGGCTTTATGAAAGCACAGCTCCTAGTAAAAACCTAATTCCTAAAAAGTAATAATTGCAAGATTGGCGGAAATTGGTAGACGCGCTACTTTGAGGTGGTAGTGGACAACAGTCCTTGAGGGTTCAAATCCCTTATCTTGCACCAAATTGATTAATAATTTATAGTAATATAAAATTTTTAGATTGGAAGTAATTATGATAAAACGTTTAATATTTGATATCGATGGAACTCTTATAAGAGGTGTTAGCTTTACTCCGGCTATAATTAAAACTTTAAAAGAGTTAAATATTTATTCTGAAG
>CANQHB010000097.1 GCA_947623755.1 uncultured Bacilli bacterium
TCCTTAAATGTTCTACAATTTAATTATAGCATAATTTTAGATAATTGCAAATTAATTTTCAAGGATATTTATTATTTCATTTTTTATTGTAGTTAAATCATTTTCATCTTTTAAATGATTAAGAATTTGTTTAGTGGTGTATATTTTTAGTTTAGCTTCATAATTGGTTAATTTATTTTCAACTTGTTTTAGGGTTTTACTAACACTAGCTTTACTAATATGGCGATTTTCTGCAATTTCAGTTAAAGATAAATCTTCAAAATAATAATTTTTAAAAGTATCTTGTTCTAAGTTTGTTAGTAATTCAGCATAAATATCAAATAAATTATTTAAATATTCTCTATTCTCCATCACTTATCATATCCTTAAATAAGCCATAAATGTATGCTTCAATATCAAAGGTTTTTAAGTCAGTCATACCCTCACCTAGACCAATAAATTTAACAGGAATATTGACAGTTTCTTTAATAGCTAATACGATTCCACCTTTAGCAGTGCCATCAAGTTTAGTTAAAACAATACCGGTGATATTAGTAATGCTTTTAAAACTTTCGGCTTGTAAAATACCATTTTGACCGGTTGCGGCGTCAATTACTAACAGAGTTTCATGAGGGGCGTTAGGAATAATACCCCCGATTACCTTATTTATTTTTTCTAATTCTTTCATAAGATTAACTTTATTTTGAAGACGACCGGCAGTATCAATTAAAACAATATCAACGTTTTGAGCTTGGGCTTGTTTTAGACCATCAAAGATAACTCCGGCGGGGTCAATATTTTCTTTACCATAAAATAAAGAATTAGTTTTTTTGGCCCACTCTTCTAATTGAGGGACAGCACCGGCTCTAAAAGTATCACCAGCGATTAACATAACTTTTTTGCCTTCATTTACATATTTATAAGCCAGTTTTCCAATAGTTGTAGTTTTCCCAACTCCATTTACGCCCACCATTAAAATAACAGTAGGACCAGAGGGATTAATATTAATTTTATCACTTAAAGATTCGCCCGAAACATAAATAATAAATAATTCATCGACAATTACTTCTTGTAAATATTTAGTGTCGGTTATATTTTCTTTTTTAACTCTATCTTTTAATCTATCAATAAATTTCATTACGGTATTAACACCAATATCAGCCATAATTAAAAGATTTTCTAATTCATCAAAGTATTCATCCGTTACTTTAGTATATTTATGGCCTAAAATAGATAATTCATTTACAAAAGCTTGACGAGTTTTTGCTAAACCTTTGTCATAACTTTCAATAGTTTGGGGTTCTAATTTATTTTCGGGTTTATTAAAAATGTTTTTAAATTTGGCAAATAGGCCCATAATATCACTCCTTATAAAAATATAATATCATAATTTAGAAAAAATTCAAAGATAATAATTATTTTAAATAAGTATTTAATTCTCTTTGGCGGTTTAAAACTTCGGCATATTTATGGGGATTAGTTTTTAAGCCATAAGCTAAAGCTTTAATATCAGGAAGATTAGTCTTAAGACTATTTATTTTAGACCAATTTTCAAGACGGTGCATTTTCTTTAAATATTCTTTAGTAGGTATGGGATATTTATTATAACCCCGAAGTAAATTATTAAGTAATTTTAATTCAAGAAAATTTAATAAGTTAGAATTATGGGGATTTAATTTTAAAGTAATTTCATAAATATCTAAAAGAGAATAGACTTCAGCAAGACGTTCAGTGGGGTCAATCCGATATAAGCGATGACTTATTTCTTGATAATTTAAGCATACTTCTTTTATCGTATCAGGAGAAAAGCCAAGTTTTAGTAATTTTTCATAGTTAGTATTTTGGGCCATAATATTAATGTAAAAATTAGCCGCGGTTAAAATATTAGTTTCAATATCATCAGGACCAATAGCAATTCTTTGGTGTTGTTTTATATGTTCTATTTCATGCAGAGTAATTTGGGTAAGACGAATAAAAATATAGAATAATTCGTTAGTTTCTGCCAAATCATGTTTTTGAAAATCATTGATAGCAAAAGTAATAATGGCTTCTAAATCAATGGCAAGAGTTTTAGTTACATAATTATAGTTAGCATAAATGGTATTTTTATTAAAGGGATTTACAATGGGAGTAAAGGTGATTTTTTGTACATAGTCCTCTAAGTTATAAGTAGTAATTAGAATACCAAGTAAATGGTAAAGATAGAAAGAATCTGGCCATTTTTTCTTGGTTAAATATTCATTTAATAATTTTAGAATAGCAATTTCTGTATCTTTTGGCATTTTAACCCCTCTTTTTTTCGGTAAGTGCTATTATACTATATTCCGGTTTATTTGTCAAAATATTAGGGAGTAAAATTTTAGCTTTTTGTGTCAATAAAGTTTGCATTAAAGTAGGTTTTAAGGTATAATTAGAATGGTGAATATAAAATGGCAAAGAAGAAAAAAACAAGTGCTAGTGAGACTAGCAGTTTTCCATATAGTGTAGAACTTACAGGACTTATTTTAATATTAATAGGTCTTATTGGGTTTGGATTTGGTCCAGTTGGGGCGTTTATTAAACAATTTGCAATGTTTTTAGTCGGAGGATGGGCTTGGATTTTCTTATTAATTTTTGTTTTGGGCTTAGGTATATATATGCTTTGTAAAAGAAAATTGCCGAAGTTTTTAAGTCAAAGATTAATTGGATTATATGTTTTAATTATTGTGTTATTAGTGGCAAGTCATTTTGGATTTATTGCTAATTGTAAAAATGCGGGCGATATATTTCAGACAACTATTGACCAATACATGGAAAGAGTATCAACAATTGGTAGCAATACAGCGTTATTTACAAGTGGAGATGCCACCATCGAAATTGGAGGAGGAATTGTAGGCGCGATATTCGCAATTGTATTTAGTAGTTTGTTTGGCCTTACGGGTTCAAAAATAGTTTGTGGAATTTTAGTAATATTTGGAATTATCTTACTGTTTAATATTACAGTCGCGGATATCTTTAAAAAGATTAAAGAAGGATTTAAGGCGGTAAGAAATAATGATGAAGATAGTTCTAAAAAATCCACGGAACATGAAAATAAAATGTATGACTATGAAGAAGAAAAAGATTTTGATACCCCTGTAAAAGATGATAAGATTGTAATAACTAGCATGGAAGAACTTAAAAATATGAAAGAACAACCAGCTAAAGAAAACTTAGAACAACCAAGTAATAAAAACTATGCGATTAATTCGACGTATTCTTTACCACCATTATCGTTACTGGATGACGTAAAAGAACAAAAGAAAGTAAATAGTAATAATTATATTAGAAGTAATAAAGAAAATTTGGAAAGAGTCTTAAAAGATTTTCAAATTAATGGCCAAGTGGTAGAAATCCATATTGGACCGGCCGTTACACAGTTTGAGGTTAGAGTGCCTAGTGGAACAAAGGTTAGTCGAATAAGTGGCATAAATAAAGAAATTGCTCTAGCTTTAGCAGCTAAGGATGTAAGAATACAAGCCCCTATTCCAGGGAAAAGTACAATTGGAATTGAAATTCCTAACCCATCAATTAGTATGGTTAAATTTAAAGAAGTTTTAGCTTATGAAGGAAAAGAAGCAAGTGGTAAAATAATTGTGGCTTTAGGTAAAGATATAATGGGTCAACCAAAACTTGCCGA
>CANQHB010000098.1 GCA_947623755.1 uncultured Bacilli bacterium
GTTTCTACTCATAGTGATACCCCTAGTTTTATGGTTAAACCCAATCCTGAATTTTTTGAAAATGATTATTTAAAGCTTAATGTTTTCCCTTATGGTGGTATCCTAAATTATGGCTTTATGGACCGTCCTTTAGGTATTGCTGGCCGGGTAATTTTTAAAAATCATCAAAATTTTCAAAAAGAAATTATTGATTTAAAAGAACCAATCGCGGTTATTCCAAGTATTGCTATCCATCAAAATTCCAATGCCAACTCTAATCTTGACTTAAATGCCGAACTAGATTTAATGCCGATTATTTCTCTAGATAAAAATTATAACTTAAAAAAATTATTGACTGCCAAAACTCATATTCAAAACATTTATGACTATGACTTATATTTATACAATTGTGACAAAGCCAAAATAATCAATAACGAATTTATTTTATCTCCGCGTATTGATAACTTAACTTGTACTTATGCTGCGACCCAAGCTTTTTTAAACAACCTGCAAGACAACATTAATGTTTTAGCTATCTTTAATAGTGAAGAAATTGGTTCTAATACCTATGAAGGGGCCGATTCCAACTTCCTAATTGACACCCTAAAGCGTATTTGTGGTAACTTAAATTTAGAACTAAGTGTAATGCTTGCTAATTCCTTTATTGTTAGTGCCGATAATACTCATGCTAAACACCCCAACGATAATACTCTAAGCGACCACACTAACATTCCTATTTTAAATGATGGTATTTTAATAACTAAAGAAATTAATGGCACCACAAATAGTATTACTTCCGCTATCTTTAGACAAATCTGTGAAACCAATAATCTTCCCTTTTCTTATTATACTTCCCGTAATGATTTTACCGCCGGTTCTACCCAAGCTGGGTGTAGCTTAAAACATTTAAGTATCAATTCTCTCGATATTGGCTTACCAATGCTTGCCATGCATTCCAGTGTCGAATTAATTGGGATTTATGATACTTACAATTTATTTCAAGCTCTAACTAAATTTTATCAACTAAATTATGAATTTCTTAATAATAAAATTATTTTTAAATAATACTATATAATATGACTATAATTGATTATATTAAAAATCATGCTGAAGAAGATTTTACCACTTTTAAATTTACCGAAGTAGATAATTTAATATTGTCTTTAATCCCTTATTTAGACTTAACTAATTATGTTCCGGCTTTTCGGAAAAATAAAATAACTTTAGCCGCTTTAGCCTCTTCTCTTTCCGAAAATAGCAAAATCTTTTCTAATTTATTTACTAAAAATACTTTTAAAATGTTAAAAATTATGGCTTCCACTAAAAGATATGGCGAAATTTATTTATATAATTACATGCATGTTGTAAATAAAGAAATGCAATTTGGGGCTATTACTATGCTTCTTAGTGACCATAGTTTGTTTATTGCTTTTGCCGGGACTGATTCTTCTCTTATTGGCTGGGAAGAAGATTTTAAAATGGCTTACTTATATCCCGGTGTTAGTCAAAAATATGCGAGCATTTATTTAAATAAAGCCCTAGGAATCCTACCCAAAACCGTTCGAATTGGAGGACATTCTAAAGGTGGCAATTTAGCCATAGCCGCGTCCATGAATACTAAATTCTACAACCACCCCAAAATAGTTGCTATCTATAATAATGATGGTCCTGGTTTTTTAAAAGCTCAAGTAACTTCTAAAAAGTATCAAAAAATCAGTTCCAAAATCAAAATGTATGTTCCTAAAGAAAGTATTATTGGCATGATTTTATATCATAACCCCCATTATGAAGTCGTAAAAGCGAAAAGCATTAGTATCTTCCAACATAGTGCCTTTAATTGGCTTTGCACCAAGACTGGTTTTAAGCATGCTAATCAAGCTAAACGCAGTAAAGCTCTCACTCAAAAAATTAATGCTAAACTAGAAAATTTACCCCTAACTACCCGCACTAAATTAGTTAAAGATATCTTTGATATTTTTAAAAACAACAATATTAAAGATACCAAAGACATTAATTTAACTAACATTTTTAAACTATTTAAAGATTTTAAAGACTTAGATAAAGAAACTTTAAACCTCTTACTTGAATTACTAATCATCCTTTTTATCAAATAAAAAAGAAGTTACCCTTCTTTTTTTAATTTATTTATTTTATTACTAACAAACGCGATAATGATAATTGTACTAGCAATACTTAAAGCCGTACTCCATAAAATATAAGTTAAACTTACCTTTGCTTCTGTATGGGAAGCAAATTCTTCATTATTATACATAGCTTCAAAAACGTCATATTTTTCTTTACTATTAGCTAATTTTTTGATTTCTTCTTTGATTTCTTTATCTAATTCTGAAGCATACCCTGAATATACTTTCTCTCCAATAATTATTAAAGGTACTCCATCTGGTTTTTCCCCTACATACTCGGCGACTTGTTTATATAATAAAGCATTATCCGGATTATTCCATACTTCATATGATACTACTTGAAAATACTTACCATAATCTTTAGCAATACTATTTAAAAATGTTAAAAATGCTCGACAAACCTGACACCCTTTTCCTCTAAATAAATAGATAGTCGCTTTATCATCACTTTCTTCTAACTCAGTAAAATTTGGTTTTATTCCTTCCTCTAATAAAGCGTCTTCTAAATTTAGACTTTGATATCCCTTTGCCTGAACTTTAATCGGCACTAAAACTAATAACAATAATAACCATAAAATCTTTTTCATTTTCTTGTCTCCTTATCATAATCTTCTAAAAAGCTTTTATATACTCCATCTTTTTTTATTCCTAAAACACAATTTAAATTAACATTATCTAATGTTTTACCAATATTATTTTCAATATCCGGATTCGCTTTTTTTAACTCTTTTATTAAATTTTTAATATAAAACCTCTTACTAAAATCATCACTTACTCTATTTTTCTCTGTAAATCGACATGCACAATTAATAAAAGTTAAATTATTACTCTTCATCCACGCCACAATATCTTCTTCTTTTACAAAATAAAGTGGTCTAATAAGTTCTAATCCTTTAAAATTATCACTATGTAACTTCGGCATCATTGTTTTTAATTCCGCCGCATAAAACATTGATAAAAGAGTTGTCTCCACCACATCATTAAAGTGATGGCCCAAAGCAATTTTATTACAACCTAATTCTTGAGCTCTATTATATAAATATCCTCTTCGCATTTTGGCACATAAATAACAAGCTTTCTTTACTTCAATATGGGAAACGGCATCAAAAATATCTGATTTAAATATTTCTAGTGGTATTTGCAGTTTCTCGGCATTACTTTTTATTAATTCTAAATTAGAAGCACTATATCCGGGGTCCATTAAGACGTAATGGGTATCAAAATGCACTTTCCCATGTCTTTGCAATTCCTGAATACATTTTGCTAGTAAAAAAGAATCTTTCCCTCCACTTATACATACCATAATCTTATCATTATCTTTAATTAATTCAAATTCATTTATTGCTTTAATAAACTTACTCCAAATTGTTTTCCGATATTTTTTTATTATGCTTCTTTCAACTTCTTTGTTATCTATTTCCCTCATAAACAACACCAATCTAATTATAGCACTTAAA
>CANQHB010000099.1 GCA_947623755.1 uncultured Bacilli bacterium
GAAGCAATATTTGCTGGAGGTTTTGCAGGAGAAAATAATGATAGTTATTGGTTATATACTGGACAATATTATTGGACAATGACGCCGTCTTACGTTTACAGTGGCAGTGCTGTCGTGTCTTATGTGGGCAATCATGGCAATTTAGGTAATGGAGCCGTGCAAGCTGGTTATGGAGCTCGTCCAGTAATCAATCTAAAAGCCAACACCAACCTAGTCTTAGAAGGTTCTGGTACACCTGGAACCGTCAATAATCCTTACATAGTTAAATAACCATGCCTATATAGCTTTTTCATACTCTTATATATAGGCATGATATGTTACAAGCTAGCTAATATAAATTAGCTAGTCTTTTTTGTCTAAAAAAGTCAAATCATCTCACAATTAGCACTTACTATTGACAAGTGCTAATTTTCGGTTTATAATACAATATAGAAAAAGAAAGGGTGGTTAATATGTATCCAAATATGAATAATAATGAAGAAGAAAATGTTTTAGAAAAATATGGTCGTGATTTAACTGAACTTGCTAAAAACAACAAAATAGACCCCGTTATTGGTCGTGATGAAGAGATTAGAAGTATTATCAGAATATTATCCCGTAAAACCAAAAATAATCCCGTTTTAATTGGGGAACCTGGGGTTGGTAAAACCGCGATAGTCGAGGGCCTAGCTATACGAATTATCAAAGGTGATGTCCCTGATACTCTAAAAAATAAACGGATATGGTCTCTAGATTTAGGTGCTTTAATCGCCGGGGCTAAATATCGTGGGGAATTTGAAGAAAGATTAAAGAAAGTCCTAAAAGAAATAAGCGACTCTAATGGCGATATTATTTTATTTATCGATGAAATTCATATGATTGTGGGCGCTGGGGCCGAAGGAGCTATGGACGCCGGTAATATGCTAAAACCTATGCTTGCTCGTGGTGAAATTCGCCTAATTGGCGCGACTACTTTAAATGAATACCGGGAATATATCGAAAAAGATGGCGCTTTAGAAAGACGTTTACAAAAAATTCAAGTAAGCGAACCTAATGTTGAGGACACTATTACCATTTTACGTGGCTTAAAAGAAAAATTTGAATTGTTCCATCATGTTAACATTAAAGATAATGCTCTAATTAGTGCTGCGACTTTATCTGACCGATATATTACTGACCGTTTTCTTCCCGATAAAGCTATCGACCTCGTTGACGAAGCTTGCGCTACTATTAAAATGCAAATGGCCTCTGTTCCTACAAGTCTTGATACTTTAACCCGTAAAATAATGAGCCTAGAAATCGAACGAGAAGCTATTAAAAAAGAAAAAGACGAAATATCTAAAGAACGTAAACTTGCACTAGATAAAGAAATCGAATCTTTAAAAGAAGAAGAAAGTATCATGCATAATAAATGGCTCGAAGAAAAATCTTTAAATGATGACTTAACTAAGAAAAAAGAAGAATTAGATAATGCCCGTTTTGAACTATCTAAAGCCGAAAACAATTACGATTTGGAAACTGCGGCCCGTCTAGCTCATGGTACTATTCCTAAATTAGAAAGTGAATTAGAAGAACTTAAAAATAAATCTAACTCTAAAATGTTAAGCGATACCGTTGATTCTGAAGATATTGCACGCATTATTGCTAAATGGACTAATATTCCCATTGAAAAATTAGTTAGTGGTGAAAAAAATAAGTTATTATCCTTAAAAGAAAATCTAAAGAAAAGAGTTATTGGCCAAGATAAAGCTATTGAATATGTAAGCGACGCTATTATAAGAGCAAGGTCTGGTATCAAAGACCCTAATCGTCCTATTGGTTCCTTTATCTTTCTTGGTCCCACTGGAGTAGGGAAAACTGAACTAGCAAAAGCTTTAGCTTATGAGTTATTTGATGATGAAAGACATATGATAAGAATTGATTGTTCAGAGTATATGGAAGCGTTTAACGTTTCTCGTCTAATTGGGGCTCCTCCTGGATATGTAGGCTATAATGAAGGTGGCGAATTAACTGAAAAAGTAAGACGTAATCCTTATAGTATAGTCTTATTTGATGAAATTGAAAAAGCCCATCCTGATATCTTTAATATTTTACTTCAAATCTTAGATGATGGCCGAATTACCGATTCTACTGGTAAACTAATTGATTTTAAAAATACTATAATTATTATGACCTCTAATTTAGGAAGTGAACATATTCTTGATAATAATGAAACTAAAGTAATGGACGCCTTAAAACAAACATTTAGACCTGAATTTATCAATCGGATTGATGAAATCATTATTTTTAATCCTTTAACCAAAGATACTATTTATAGTATTTTAGATAAGATAATTAAAGAAACTGAATATCGTCTAAAAGATATTAATATCACTCTTGAATTAACTAAAAAGGCCAAAGATTTTATTATTGATGAGTCTTTTGAAGAATCCTATGGAGCTAGACCAATAAAAAGATATGTTACGC
This sequence comes from uncultured Bacilli bacterium, assembly GCA_947623755.1. Lineage (GTDB taxonomy): Bacteria > Bacillota_I > Bacilli_A > RF39 > UBA660 > Caccenecus. Next base: position 2,446 of record CANQHB010000099.1, read on the forward strand.
ATAATATTGAAACTATGCTTGCTGATAAATTAATAAAAGATGAATTAAAATCTAATTCTCATGTCATTATCGATGTACAAGCTGATAAATTAATCATTAAAGAGGCTTAAAAAAGCTTCTTTTTTCTTGCTAATTTGCCAAATTACCTATTTTATGGTATAATTATAACTACCCAAAGGGGTTTAATAAATTATGCATTTAACCTTTACAAAAAGAGTATAATTTATTATAATGTTAATAGTCACAATTTAAAGAGGTGTTAAATTTAATGACTAAGAATAATAAAGAAGAGTTTGAGTTATTAGTAAGTGATATATTAGACAATGAACATTTTTTAGAAACTAAGAAGGACTTACATCATGGTACTAGCAAATATGAACATTCCCTTCGTGTTGCTAAATTAAGTTATAAATTAAGTAAAATATTTAAAGCTGATTCGCTAGTTTGTGCCAGAGCGGGCTTATTACATGATTTCTTTTTTGGTACTCGTAAAGAAAAACCCGAAAATTCTTATTTAAGACACCCTGTTACGGCCGCTCGTAATGCCCAAAAATATTTTAACGTCACGGATAATGAGGCTGAAGCTATAAAAACGCATATGTTCCATCAGGTGGTAATCAAAAAATTGCTTCCATTCATTAATCCACACGAAAAAGCTAGTATTAGAGAATTTAAACCTAAAAGTAAAGAAGGTTGGATTATCTGTGCTTCTGACTTATTAGTATCCATTATGGAATGCGAACGGTTCCAATTTACTTATGTAGCTAATGTGACATTATTGTTAATATTTAATATTATTTTATTTAAAAATTAATGGTTCATATCAATGATATGAGCTATTTTTTTGCCCCTAAAATCTAAGCTTGACAATAGTACATTTGTCTGTTACAATGAATTTAGAAAAGTAAAGGAGGTTTTGATTTATGAATGAAATAATAATACCCAAAGAAAATATTAAAGATAAAATTTATGAGGTAAGAGGAAGGTTAGTAATTCTTGATAGTGACTTAGCTTGTCTTTATCAAATTGAAACAAAAAGGGTAAATGAAACTGTTAAAAATAATTTAGAACGATTTAATAATGATATAACTTTTATTTTAACAAGTGAAGAATTTGATAACTTGAGGTC
>CANQHB010000100.1 GCA_947623755.1 uncultured Bacilli bacterium
TTATAAATTATAAGGCATTAGAAGAAGTTAGTCAATTATTGAATATTTATTTTTGGAATTTATAATTAAAGTTTTTAGAAAAATATGATAACATTTGGGGTTATCATATTTAATAGATGGGTAATTATTTTAAAGCGGCTATTTCTTTTTTAGTTAATCCTGTAATATCAATGATATCATTAATTGGTATCTTTTTTTCTAACATATTTTTAGCAACTTCTTTGTTTCTTTTATTTGAACCAAATTCTATACCATTATATTCCGCTTCATCTAACATTCTTTTTAAACCTGTTCTATCACTTTCTCTATACCAGTTCTCTATGTATCTTATTGCTTCTTCCATTTTCTTATCATCCTTTCCTATTTCTTTCATTTCTTCTATACTCCTCGCTTTTATTAGTCTTAACCATTTTATAAATCTTTGCTCTTCATTCTCATTATAGCTTTCTTTATTATTCTTGTCAATCTTTTCTAAATTTACTACATATAACTCTAATTCTTCACAATCTATTATTTTCTTTACTTCATTTTTTCCAAATATGTATTTGTTTATTAGCTGGTTATTTTGGTATTTTCCCTCAATTAAAGATATGCCACATACTTTCTTTAAACTTTCATAATTTTGTCCCATTTCTAATTGGTTACCATATAATCTACTTATATAACTTAGACTTTTTTTAAATTTCACTTGATTAAATTCTTTATACATTTCAAGTGATATTATTTCATCTTCATCTAAAACCATTACAATATCGCCATAATATTGTTTTTGAAAGTGTTTTTCAGATTGAATCCATTTTTGAGGAGTGATACTTTTTATGGTTACTCTTTTATTTATTTTATTATATTCTAGAAAGCTATTTACAAAATCTTTTAAGATTTCTTCTTTACTAAACAAATATTTAAAATCGATATCATTAGTTAGACCCTGAAATGTATTAATGGTTTTTAGCATAACATGCCTCCTTTCGAAGGCTGTATCCTAACACATTATTAATACTTCTGCAAGCGATTCGACAAACCATTTCAATTTAAGACATTTTTCGACATTTAAAAAGAGTAGATTAATCTACCCTTTATTTTTGATTTTCTTTTAAAATATCAATAAAGTATTTAGTAAGATTAGGATTTCTAGCTAAAAGTGGGCCTATTAAAGTAGTCGCGTAGAAATTATTTTTTTGGTAACCTTCTAACATAGTATTATTATTGCCATATCCGGTATCAAGACTAAAGATTAAATTGTCCGTGGATTTAATTAAATATTCAGTATTTTGAAAAGCTTTTATCTGGCCTTTACATAAAGAAGTGGTGCCACAAACATTACCTACGACAAAATTATCCAATGAAGTTACTTCATAGAAATTTAGAAATTCAAAAATACTTACAGCATTACCGGTTATTAGAAATACTTTATCTTGTTTTAAATAGTTTAAAATATTTTCTTTGTAGGGTTCTAAAGCTTGCCTCGCTTTATCTAGGAATATTTTTCGACCACTTCCTATATAGATAAAGTCATAATCATTAAAGTTAATTGGGTCGGTAAAATCAATATTAGTAATGATATAAGCAATATCTTGTTCTTTTAGGGCGTAAGTTAAGGCTTTGATATTACCATTTTCACCATATAGATTTAATTCGTTAGGATATAAATGAGCTATTTTTATGGTCATGATTAGTCCTCCTTAAATGTTTTCTTAAAAATGGCGCCATAGTCATAATGAGATAAGCAATAGACTTTTGAGGCTTCTCCCGATAAGATAGAGTCTTTAGTATCCGGAATATCATTTACGACGACTATTTTAGCCTCGGGAATACCCCCTAATAATAAACGGGTTTTTAAATCCTCTTTATTCATACCACATACATATATTTTATTAACTTGCTTATTATTTAATAACTCGAACTCGATATCATATAACCAAGAAATATCCGTATGAGGATAACGTTTGCTAATGATACTCCATCCGATAATAATGTCTTTTAAGTCGGTATCTTCTTTTATTTTAAATAAAGCTTGATTAAACGTAGTGGCGTTTTCAGATTTACAGTTGAAGTAACGAAAACTTTGAGATTTATTTTTAAAATAACTACTTGGATGATTTTGATATATTTTATTTATTGATTCTTTAATTTGAGGAATATTTAATTCTTTTAGAAGGGCAACGGCAGTTATAGTGTTATAAGCATGATAAAGAGTGTCACCACCGATAGCAATAGTATCATCATCAATATTTAAGGTTTCTGCGTCTAAATCAAGATTTTGGCCTAAAGTTTGGGGTTTTAGATAACCGAAATCGCATTTGGAACAATGATAGGCCCCTAAATCTTCAAAATTGTAATAGTCATAAACTAACTTAGAATCACATTTAGGACAATACGTGGCATTTAAATTTTCAAATATTTGGGTTGGGTAGGAATATTTATTTTGGGCAAGACTAAAATAGATAACTTCGTTGGGTAATTTATATTCTAAATAGCGAAGTAAAGGTTCATCCATAGAAGTAATTATTTTAGTTGAGGCTGGAATACAACTAATAACATCTTGAAAAACATTATCTATCGTATGCTGGCGAGGTGGTTGGTCTTTAGTTAAGTTAGTTAAGACTAAGTAATTAGGATTGATATATTTAATAACTTGTTTATTATATCTTTCGTCTACTTCTAAGACTAAATAGTCCGCTTTAATTTTACCAGTTAGACTACTATATTTAATTAAAGCCGTGGTAATACCATAGGATAAATTAGAACCGTTAGTGTTATGACATACTTGGTAGCCTTTATCTCTTAAGACTTTAGCAATTAAAGTAGAGGTACTGCCTTTGCCACTAGAACCAGTAACAATTATTCTAGTTTGGGGATATTTAAATTTCTTTAAAATGTTTTTATCTATTTTTAAGGCAATTTTTCCAGGTAGAGAACTACCACGATGAAGAAATTTACCTAATAATAAAACTATTTTACCAATTATAATTGCAATTATTTTCATTTGATTCCTCACTTATTTTCTATATATTTAATTGTAGCATTTTTATGAGATTTTTAAAAGTGGTATTTTAATTATAATGGTTTTTACTTGAAAATTTTTTGATGTAGAGGGTGGGTTTAAAAAATATTTTAATTGACAATGCATATTTATTATTGTACTATTAAGTTAAGAAAAGTAGGTGAAGGATATGTGTGGAATTGTCGGATATGTAGGTAATAAACCGGCAGCTAATATATTAATTAATGGACTAAAAGCTTTAGAGTATCGGGGTTATGACTCTGCAGGTATAGCTTTACTAGAAAATGGTAAAATTAAAGTTTTTAAAGAAAAAAGGCTTGATGTGGATAAGCCAAGAAATTTAGCTAAGTCGGTTACAGTTGAGTAATTCAAAAAAAATGATAAAATTTGAACTGAACCCCGTTTCTTGGACATGGAAACGAGGTTCATATCAATTAAATTATCATTTTTTTGTGGAATTATTTATTTTTGTTTTGTTCTAAATTAATTAAATGTAATTCAAAGTTTTGACGGTCTTTTCGAGCAATACTTTCC
>CANQHB010000101.1 GCA_947623755.1 uncultured Bacilli bacterium
TTTATTTAGGAAAAATAAAAGAAAATAAAAAGTGATGACTCTTTAGTTTTAAAGGGTCATCTTATTATTTGTGTAAAGTTCTAGTTTGGGGTGATAATAAGGAATTTATATTAGCATTTGAAGCTAAATTTTTATTTCTGTATTGTTTATCTTCTGTTATTTCTTTAGAAAACCAAGCGGGAGGTACAAAATTTTGGGCATCTTCTAAGTTTAAAAATTCAACCTCAACCGTACATAATCCTTCTAAATCTTTTTGATAAATGTCAAGTTCCGCGGTTAAAGAATTAGTAAGAGGGATAAGATAACGGGTTTTATAAATTAGTCTTCCTTTAACTAGGTTTAGTAAAGATGAGAATGTCGTGAATTTAATGATTATTTCTTTTTCTTCTCTACTAAGAGTGCCTTCACCTTTAGTAGTTAGATAACATGTATCATTGGCTTTTCTAATTCTAATTTCGGGATTAAAGCTAAGATAGCCTTGAACAATATCTTTATGGGAATAATTATGTAAAATAGGTAAATCTTTAACTAAAAATTTTCTTTCAATTTCCATATGTTTTCTCCTTAAATTTATTTCAATTCATAATAGTATTTTAACATAAATTCTTTTATATGTATCGAAAAATGTCTAATTTTATGATAAAATTACTTTAGTAAGGGATGTTGCTTCACAAATACTTCCGGTTATTAGAAAAAGATATATAAAAGCATTTCAACAAAAATATAATTTGATATAAAAAGATGATAACAATAAATAATTTATGGGGGTTTTATGAATTTTAAAGATTTTTGGACTAATTTATTTAAACCTAAAACAAATAATGATAATAATAACAATTTAGTAAATATTGGAAGTTTAATAAGGATTCCTAAAAGAGAAGATTTTCTTAATGATTTAGAAATGTTAAATTTATTTTCTAAATTAAAAAAAGACTATATTCAGATTATTTGTCAAAATAGGTATATTACAAGTTTAGATTTAGATTGTGAAGTAAGTAATAAATTAAATAAATTTGTTGATATAATAACAAATAATATTTTAACGGAAAAAGAAGAAATAAAACAATTAACGATTAAAGATAAAGTAGAATACTTAATAAAATCACGAAAATTAGAACTATATTATGAAGAAATAGAAACTTTTGAAAAAGAAGTAATTGCTAGAATTATTGTTTTAAAAGAAATATATCAAGCCAAAAGATATATTTTACTAAAAAATAAAAAAGCAGCAATAATAAATGAAATAAATAATTTAACCAATATATTATCTATTTATATGGCTAAAAAAATGGCAATTAATTTAGAAATTTTAAGTTATATAAAAAAGGCAATGTATTTAACAAAAGATATAGATGAAACAAAAGAAAAGCAAATAATCAAAAGAAAAGTAGTTCAACTAAAAGAGATGATAAATCTAGTATTTGAAAATTATGATTATAAAGATAGCTATAATTTAAGGGATATTGCTAGGATGGAAAAAGATTTAGAAGAATGGGCCTATAATCATAAAGATATAACGGATTTATTAAATAAGTATGATGATTATTATGACATGAAAAATAGATATTATTATAATAAAAATAATAAAGATATTTTAAAAAAACAAAGAAATATCGAATTATTATTTTTGATATATTATAAATATGGTTATCATGAAGAATTAAGGAATATTATAAAAAGTTTATATAAATTAAAATTTGAATGTCTAATCGATTGTAACAAAATAAATGAAGTAATTAATCTAGAAAATGCCGAAGAAATTGAAAAAGAAACTTACTTGGAAATAATTACCCAAAAAGTAGAAGCTATGGTAATGGGGCAAAATCTTACTTTTAATAATTTATTTAATAAAGATATTGCTCAAGCTAAAGAAGCTATTTTAAATATTTTAAAAGGAGAAAAAAATTATTTTGATTATGAAGAAATTTTAACAAATAAATATTTATTAAATGTTTTAATCGCGTGTGATACTTTAGAAGGTTTAGCTAATTTATTTAAAAACTATATGGTAAGAAAAGAAGATTATGAATATTTAGATTTTTATGAAGAAGCTTTTAGTTGGAATGAAGAAGTATCTTTAGGGGCTATAGCGTGGTTAACTTATTATCAAGGAAAAGATAATGAAAGCATATTATATAATTTAGTTAATAAACATTATAAAAAAGATGATTATATTTTACCAGAAGGTTTAAGAGAAATAGAAAATACTGAAAGTTCTTATTTTTCTAATTACTATCTAACTTTAAAAGCCAATTTAGAATTAATTTATGGTGATATGAATGGTAAAAATTTAATTATGCCTTCAACTTTAAGACAAATTTGTGATATTATTTTAAAAAATATAAAACTTAAGGGTTTATTTCTTAATAAAGGATTAAATGTTATGGATTCTAGTTGTCTTGATAATCAAAATTTACAAACGCTTACCATTCCAGCTTCATTAACAATAACCCCAAATAAAGTAGCGCCTTTTATAAATATTCAATCCAAAAGAATAATTTTTAATAATTATCAAGATTCTCTTACTTTAAATGATATAAATAATTTAATGGATTTTTTAAGTTTATTTATAGAATTAAATGATGATGAGGGACCTACTATTTTACGATATCATGAAAAAGATAGTAAAGAATATAAGTATCTTTATGTATCTTTTTTATTAAACACTCATAGTAAGCATGATTTTGGTGTTTTTGTAGTTGATTCTTCTGGCTCGCGATTAATGGGAGAAAATTTTTATTGTTATGATTTATGGTGTGAATATAATCGTTATATAATAATAGATAATTATGTAAAGCGTGATATTATTATTTATGCTGAGCGTAATTATTGTTTGGAGAACAAGTACAACTATAGTTTAAAAGCTTTAGAATTTATTTTTTTACAAGATGGAAAATACTGTTTTACAATTAATACTTCGGATTTAGCTGATACAGCTTATTTAAATATTAATGATTTTAAAACTAATGCAGTTTTAATTATGGCCCAAAAATTGCAAGAATTAATTAAATCAAAAGAAAAAGAGAATAGTATTAAATTAGTAAGAAAAAAGAATGATAATAAATAAAATTTAATAGATAATATTTCACTACTCTTGGAACTTTTTAATAAAGTTCATGGTCATAACTTTTAAGTAGTTCTTGACATTTTTTATTTTCAATCTGATGAATTTCTAAAATATCTTTCTCTTTATTTTCTAAATAATTATATATCATATCATCTCGAAAGCCAATTTCGGCGACTTCTTTTCTAGTAGTTACAAAATAAACTTCTTTAATATTAGACCAAATAATTGCTGATAAACACATAGGGCAAGGTTCGCTAGTGGTATAAATAACACAACCGGTTAAATCATGAGTATTTAATCTTTTACAGGCATTACGAATGGCAATAATTTCGGCATGGGCTGTGGGGTCTTTTTCGGTTAAAACTTTATTATTTCCATAGCCAATTATTTTATTATCTTTAACAATAAC
>CANQHB010000102.1 GCA_947623755.1 uncultured Bacilli bacterium
GATACAATCTTAGTTACTATTTGTGCTGTAAATAGTGAGACTGGTGTTAGACAACCACTTAAAATGATTAGACAAATTGTTAAAAAGGAAAATCCTAATACGATTATTCATTCGGATATGACTCAAGCTGTTGGTAAAGTAAGTGTTAATATGCACGATGTTGACTTAGCAACATTTACGGGTCATAAAATATATGGGCCTAAAGGAATTGGTGTTTTATATAAAAGTAGTGCTGTGCAAATTACACCGATATTATATGGTTCAGGAAAAAGTAATATGTTAAATCCCGGGACACCACCAGTACCGTTAATTGTAGCTTTATCTAAGGCGGTAAGATTAGCGACAAATGATATTGAAAAAAGAGAAAGATTTATTGAAAGATTAAATTTAAAGATTGTCAATGCTTTAAGTAAATATGAAGGAGTAATGATAAATAAAACAAAATATAGTATTCCTCATATTTTAAATATAAGTTTAAGAAATATTAAAGCTGAGACTTTCTTACATGCTTTAGAAGAATATGAAATATATGTAAGTAGTAATACTGCATGTAGTAGTGGTAATGTTAGTCAAAGTGTTTTAGCTATATATAATGATAATGTTAGAGCTTCATCAACGATTAGAATTAGTTTATCTTACTTAACAACAAGTGAAGAAGTAAATAAATTTATTAGTTGTTTTGAGGAAATATATCGGAAATTAAGTGGGCTACATAATTAAAAGGCTAGTCCTTTTTTTCTTTACAAAAAATTCGGGTTTTAGTATAATAGGACTAGTGATGGTTTATGGAAAAAGTAATTTTAATTAAATATGGAGAATTATCAACCAAGAAAGATAATATTAATTTCTTTTTAAATAAGTTAAAAGAAAATTTGTTACATAGTCTTCGGAATTTAGAAGTGAAGATTGACTATGATTTAGGAAGAATGTTTATTCATACTAAAGATATGGCGAAGGTATTAGAAAGAGTTAAAAATGTTTTTGGTATTCATGAAATAAATATTTGTTATATGATTGATAGTGTAGATTTTGAAGTAGTGAGCAAGCAAGTATTAGAGCTTATTAAAGATAAAGAATTTACGACTTTTAAAGTAGAATCCAAAAGAAGTAATAAAAAATTAGCTAAAACTAGTGTAGAATTAAGTAGAGATTTAGGGGCGTATATTTTAAAAAATAAAGAAAATCTAAAAGTGGATGTAAATAAGCCCGAAGTATTAATAAATGTCGAATATCGACTTAATAACACATTAGTTTATTTTGAAAAGATTAAAGGTTTAGGTGGGTATCCGGTTGGAACTTTAGGAAAAGGGCTTTTAATGCTTAGTGGAGGAATTGATTCCCCCGTCGCTGGTTATATGACAATTAAAAGAGGAGTAAAGATAGAAGCTATTTATTTTGAAGCTCCACCACATACGAGTTTAGAAGCGAAAAATAAAGTAATAGCTTTAGCAAGAAAGCTTGTTAAATATAATGGAGAGATTAATTTGCATGTAGTTAATTTTACCGAAATCCAAGAAGAGATTTATAAAAATATTCCACATGAATATTTAATAACGATAATGCGAAGAATGATGTATCGAATAAGTGCAATAATTGCAAAGAGAAGAAATGCTAAAATACTTATTAATGGAGAATCAATTGGCCAAGTGGCTAGTCAAACTTTAACTAGTATGAGTGCTATAAATGAAGTAGTTAAAATGCCGGTTATTAGACCACTGGCTTGTTTTGATAAATTGGATATAATTGAGATAGCTAAACAAATTGATACTTATGAGACCAGTATTTTACCATATGAAGATTGTTGTACAATATTTGTGCCAAAACACCCAGTAATTAATCCTAGAAAAGAAAAATGTTTAGAATACGAACAATTAATTCCTTATGAAGAATTAATTTATAAAGCTGTTAGGGAACACGAGATAATAAAAATAGAAGAAGAACAAGATGAATTTAAAGATTTATTATAGTAAGATAGGGGCGATAGTTTTTAAGAAGTTCCGTAATAAATAAAGAGGGATTTTCTTTATCAACAAATAAATAGCAATAGTTTTTAGTACGAGTTAGGGCTACATAAAATAATCTTCTTTCTTCTTCATAAGGATAAGTGTCTTTATGAATTAGAACATATTTTAGGATATGTTCTTCTTTTATTTTAGAAGGAAGAGAATTAATATTGTTGGTTAGGTTAATAATTAAAACGTTATCTTCTTCTAGGCCTTTAGCCCGATGAATAGTTTTATAATAAGCATGATAATGTTCATAATGAATTTGGTCTTTATCTAAGTATTTTGAATCAATAACCGTATAGATATCATGATTATTACGACCTAAAATCATTAAGTTAGGACTGTTTAAATATTTTAGGGCTTTTAAAAAATCGGCTTTAATATTTTGGTAATATAAGATAACTAGGGGTTTAGTTAGGGTTTTAGATGAAGTTAAATGTTTTTTTACTTGGCGGGGATTTTTCATGATAAAAGACCCAGCGACTTTAATTAATTCTTTACTATTCCGGTAGGTGGTGGTTAAATAGAGCTTTTTAGCCGGTTTAAAGTTATGATGAAACAATAAAAAATTGTTGATATCACAGCCGGAAAAACGATAGATAGATTGGAAGTCATCGCCAACGACGGTTAGATAACTATGAGTTTTGTTAACTATTTCTTTAATGAGATTCTCTCGAACTTTGGAGGTATCTTGATATTCATCAATAATAATATATTTATAATTGGCATTTATGCCTTTTTCTTGAACTATTTTAGTTGCCAGATAAATCATGTCATCAAAATCAATTAGGCCCTGAGAAGTTTTTTCTAAAGTGTAAATTTCATAGATTTTATGAATTAGTTTTAAGTAGGGTTGGTCTTTACGAGAAGCTTTTTTTATTAATTTTAAAAAATAAGAAGGAGGATAATTATTACATATGTATAGTCTTATAAATCTAATAATAGTTTCACAGTAATTGGTAAATTCTTTAGTAAGAATATAATCTTTAGTGGCAAATAAGTGTTCAAAGTAAGTGGGATTATTAATACTAGTTAAGACTTCATAGGTTAAGTAATCAAGTAAATCTGCTGGAGCAATACTGTAAGATACATGATGATTCTGAAGAATTTCTAAGGCTAGTTTATGGAAAGTATAAACGGTAGTTGAGATATTTAAACATTTAGATATTTTATTTTGCAAGCTTAAAGCCGCGTCATTGGTAAAAGTAAGACATAAAATATCTTTAATATCAATATGTTTTTCTTGGACTAAATATTTAATTTTGCCCACCATAGTAAGACTTTTGCCTGAACCGGCCCCAGCGATAATAATATTATGGCAATTATTAGTTAAAGCACATTTAGTTTGTTCTTTATCTAAGGTATTTCCTAAAATTTCAATAGTCATTGGTAACTCCTAATTATATCACTAAGGAAAATTACAAGGTTTAAAAGTTTGAGAGGAGATTTACGCTTAAATAGACCTAG
>CANQHB010000103.1 GCA_947623755.1 uncultured Bacilli bacterium
TAAATTAAAAAAATTAACTCAATTATTATTGAATCAATTTTTTATAATTTTGGTTTCACATCATTGACAAGTATACAGTATATAATTATTTATTTTACGAATACTAAAATTAGGTGAAATCTATGCATAAACTTCTAAAAAGACTACAAACTGAATTTGCTAATGTTCCCGATTTAACAATTAAAAAAATTCAAATATCTCTATTTGATTCTATTTATGTTGCTTACTTAGAAACGGTCTCTTCTAGTGATAAAGTAAATGACTATGTTTTAAAAAATTTAAGTAATATTAGTAGTTCTAAATTTAAAAAAATCATTAACTTAAATAGTATTCTACCGGGTCCCAATACCAAAGTAATTAATAACTACGATGAAATTGAATTTTTTATTACTAACGGTTTTACTATTGTTATTCGTAATACGGAAATACTAGCAATTGAAACCAAAGGTGATATTAACCGAGGGATTACTACTCCCGATACTGAACCAGCCATTAATGGTCCTAAAGACGCTTTTAATGAAAACTATCAAATAAACCTCGGACTTATAAAACGAAGAATCAAGTCTCACACTTTAAAAACCAGCGAATACATAATAGGTAGAAAAACTAAAACCAAAGTTGGCCTTTTATATTTTGCTGATATTGCCGAAGACGCTCTAATTGATGAAATAGCCCATAAATTAGAAATTATTGATATTGATGGCATTATTGATTCTAGTACAATTGGCGAACTTATTTGTCGCGAGGACAAAGTACATTTTCCTACTTATCTTTTAACTGAAAGACCTGATAATGTAGCTAAAGCCCTACTTGAAGGTAAACTAGTAATTTTAGTTGATACTTCTCCTTTTGCAATTATCTTACCCGCTTTTTTTGCCGATTTTATTAATCCCGGGGCCGATAGTTACAATAAAAGCACCAATGTTAACTTTTTAAAAATAGTTCGTTTAAGTTGCTTTTTCTTATCTATGAGTATTCCCGCTATCTATATTGCTTTAGTAAATTACAACCAAGAAACAATTCCCACCCAGTTACTAGTAAGTTTTTCCATCCAGCGTGATGGCGTTCCTTTCCCGGCCATTTTTGAAGCCTTTATCATGCTCTTTATTTGTGAAATGCTTCGGGAAAGTGATTTACGATTTCCTAACTCTTATGGGTCGGCCATTTCTATTTTAGGTGCTTTAGTTTTAGGGGACGCAGCGGTTTCCGCGGGAATTGTCTCTCCCATTATGATAATTGTTATTGCGCTTACCTTTATGGCCAGTTTAATTTTTACCGAAAGTGAAGTTAATAGTGCTCTAAGGCATTATCGCTTTATCTTCCTAATTTTTGCTATTTTTTATGGTATCTTAGGTATTGTTTTTGCCTTTATCTACTTTCTTATTAAAATTAATGATGTTCATAGTTTTGGTAAACCTTATTTTTACCCTATTGCTCCTTTTGATAAAACGTACTTCTTTAAAACTCTCTTTAAACGTCCTTTAAAAGAAGACCGCAAACGTAGTTCTATGTTAACTAAAAAGAACTTTACTAAACAAGGAAATAATCTATGAAAAAATATTTAATTTTATTAATTCTCCCCTTCTTCTTATGTAGTTGTTATGATTACAACGAATTAAATGATTTAGCCATTATTTCGGGCGTCGGTATTGACTATAAAGATGACAACTATACTGTTACTTTTGAAATTTTAAGTACCAAAAAAGAAGGAGATTCTAGTGGAGCCACTAAAACTTATAGTGTTAGTGCCAAAGGCAAAACTATTCCTGAGGCTTTTCGCAATAATGGCAATAACATGGATAAAGTATCTTATTTTGACCATGTTGAAGTCGTCGTAATTAGTGAAGAAGTAGCAAAACACCACTTAGAAGAAGTATCTGAATATATAATTAGAAGTGCTAAATTTCGCAATGAAGTCTATTTAACTATTGCTAAAAATAATACGGCTAAAGAAATAATTACGGCGACCTCCAAAGAAAAACCGGTGGCTAGTAATTTTATCGTTGACTTACTAGAACATAGTAATAATACTTCTTCCGCGGCTTACTACACCCCTTTTACCAAAACTTTAAGTGCCATCTTAACTCCTGGTGAAGACGCCATTACCTCGGTTTTATCTTTAGATGATAAAGAAATTATCTTAAATGGAATGGCCATTTTTAAAGACTTTAAACTAGTTACTATCTTAGATAATCATGAGGCCTCCATCATGAATTTACTTAATAACTTTAATGCTAACACCATTATGTTTACTAAAAAATGTGCGTCTAAATCGGCGACGGTTTTAAGTATCTATGAAGCTAATATTAAAATAATTCCTCATGATACTTATACTGAAATAACTGGCACTCTAAATGGTCGCATTAATGAAGATTCTTGCCATTATGATTTCCGCCAAATTAATACTTATAAAACTCTCGAACAAGAATTTGCAGACATTATTGCAAGTGATATGACTAATGTTTTAAATACGCTAAAATCTTCGGAATCTAATGCTTTAAATATTGGTAAAATCTATTATAATCAAACTCGTAAACCCTACTATAATTTATGGTTTAATAATCCCTTAAAATATAATCTAAATCTAAAAATTAATAAGAAAGGTCTAATCTTTGAGGTGAACTAATGAACTCTAATGCTAATATTATGTATTATTTAACTAGAAGTCTCTTTCTGGGCTTTGGTATTTCGCTCCTTTTTTATAATAGTGGTAAAGATTGTTACTTAGGCGCTATTCTAGGTCTTTTATTTGGCATAATGATTACTTATGGTTATTATTATATTTTACTAAATAAAAAAGAGCCTTTATCTAAACTATATGCAAAATCCCCTTTAATTGGCTTTATCGCTCGCTTCTTATTAATTCTTTCTTCTTATATAATTCTTCTTTATTGTTTAATTTTATATTCTACTTTTACTATTAGTTTTCTTCTTACGAATACTCCCGCCTTTTATATTTTAATTCCTTTCTTACTCCTAGCTTTTTATTGTGCTTTTAAAGGTTTAAAAATAATCTCTCGTCTTGCTTCTACTCTTCTTCCCATTAGTCTTATCTTCTGTCTCTTTGCTTTCTTTGGGTTATCCGTCTTCTTTGAATCAACCAATTTTTTACCCTTTCTTACCACTAATTTTTCCGGATTTTTCAAAACCGCTTTAACTTTCGCAGGTATTAGTGCTTTTCCTAATATTTTAACTCTCCATTTTTCTAATCCTCCTAAAAACTATTTTAAAATCTATATTTTAGCAAGCCTCACTATTATTTTTGCTCTAATCTGTATTAATGG
>CANQHB010000104.1 GCA_947623755.1 uncultured Bacilli bacterium
CTTTTTCCCCAGCTTTAAGGGATTGGCCAATAACGCTATTACTAGAAGTATTAGAATTATCTTCTCTTTTTTCAATTAAAACTTTTAAGCCTAAAGCTTCAAGTTGGCCTTTTACTTCTAAATAATTTTTCCCTAGATAATTTTCAATAGTAATTTTTGAACTGCCCGTTGATACAATTAAAGTTACTTCGGTATTAGTTTCGCGAAGGCTATCAGCCGGCGGATTGGTAGAAATTACCTTACCGGATGGAATACTTTCGGATGGTTGGTTTATATTTTTAGACGCGACAATAAAACCGGCCGATTCAAGCTTAGCTTTAGCTTCACTAACAGAGTAATTAGTAACATTAGGTATTTTAATTAATTCATTAGTTGGCTCTTCTTCAGGGGTATCTTCTTTAGGCTTGTTTGAGTAATACCCTTCCGTCATATAATCACTACATTTTAAATAAACTTCAGGATTAGAGCCATCATTTAATGCATAGCCATCACAAACTTTATTTTCAAGTTCTTTTACTATATCATCTTCTAAATAATTTTTAGTGACTAATTCTTCAACACTTAAATAAGAAAAGTTATCTTGCTCTTTTAAATTAGATATGATTTTCTTTTCTAAAGAAGCAAAATTATATTCTTCTTTTTGAGGATTTGATTCTGTTTTAGGCTTAGAATTATTATTAGAAACTAAAGAGAAAATTAATATTATTAAAACGACAATAACAATACTTCCTACTATAATGATTTTTTTATTAGATTTTAAATTCATACTATACCTCTTTTATTATTTTAATTATAACATTATTTTTTATTTTTCGATATATTTTTCATATTAAATTTGCCTCCTTTACTTTGTAAAAACATTATATCATTAGAATATATGTTTGTCAAACATTTATTTGCATAATTAGACAAAAAAAGACAGAGAATATTCTCTGTCATAAAAAGATAATCATATCTTGCCAATATTTGAATAAGAAAAAGCAATATTGGCAAGAAGATAATTTTAATTTATTTTTACTACATATGGATTGGTTTTGCTACCTAATTCTCCAGAACCATTACTTTGTTCAAATGAAGTATCAGCTTTTAGATTAATTACTGGCCGCGCACCATAAATAATGCTAACATAATGGTCTTGAACAAAACCACTATTGCTAATAAATGATGCACGTGCGCCATTGCCACTAACACTAAGGATAGAACTGTGTGCAGACATTGTCCAATATGATTGTCCTGTATACAACCAAAATTTTTTATTTGTAGTGTATGAAAATCCTCCTGCTAATATAGCTTCATCTACTGTAATTTGTCCTACTGGATTTTCTAGCTTTTGATTTCCTCTTGTTGCATGACTTTTCCAAGTGAAATAATCTCTATTGTAATCTTTATTTTTTTCATAACCAACATCGCTACTACATTTTAAATTTGCATAATTTACATCTGTCCTGTGTGAGCCATCTGCTTGAAATATATTGTAATATCCTTTATATGCGGTTGCTACTAAACTGGTTCCTCTTACACCATCACCTTCGGCTGTCCACCATTCACCTGGAGCACTACTTATCTGTCTATTATTACAGAAGCCGGTATTTTCATCGATATGTTTTAATTGAGCTGTTTCATCTAAATTTGTACTATCTTTAAACCATTTTTCTGTTTCACTAGCTATAGTACTTGGTGTTGCATTGGTATGCGTTGCCTCGTAAGTAGATTGTTTTGTTGCACCTATATAATATCCTACATAAGTGTTATCACCATATAAATTATTATAAGGAACATCATCTATTGCATTTTTCCCATTTCCTGTTGTACCAAAATTTTCTCCTTCGCCGGCATAGATTAATCTTATGCTTCCATTTCCATTTATTCGGATGATTCGCACCATATGTCTTCATTATCGCTTGTTTGTCCAAACTTAACCCAGTTATTATCTACTGTTCCTCTAAATATGTAACTTGGGCCATCATCATCTTCTCTGGCATAATATAATCCATTTTGATTCATGTTTTTGCTATTTCCACATTGGCTACTATCACTACATGATGGTCCGGTTATGCTGTCTATTGCTCCTTCAGTTTTTAATCCTAAACTAAAGACTGTTTTACTAGCTGCACTTTGTTCTTTATCAAAATATAAATAACATTTATCTTGTTTAGTTAAATGGAATATTATATGTCTTCCTTCTACTGTTTTTAAAATTGCTTTATTATCATGTTCTTTATTATCTAATGTACAATAACTTTTAGTTTCATTTATTACATATTCCGAACCTGGCATTATTTTTATTTCTTCATATTTATCACTATCGGAAGAATATGATTCCTTTTCTTGATACATTGCCATTATTTTAAAATCATAAGGTATATAATTTATTGTTCCATTAGCTAACTGCACATTTTCAGTTTTCCGGTACTGGGCTTTACTAGCTATAATGTTTACCAAAACTATTAATAATATTGTTATTAAACAACCACTGGCAAATGCTATTTTTATTTTTCCTTTACTATTACTTAAATTCAATTTTTCTAGTCTCATTCTTTTATTCTCCTATCAATAATATTAGAAATTTCTAACTTATAGTTATATTATAATATCTGACATGTAAAAAGTCAACTAAAATATAGATATTTCTGACGTTATATTTTTTTAATTTAATGAAAATGAGAAAATAATTTTAGGGTGAATTTTTATGTTTAATACAGAAAATATTAAAAAAATTAGAATGGAAAATAATATGTTTCAAGCGGACGTTGCGAAAGCTTTAAATGTTACTAGAAGTAGTTATGCCATGTGGGAAAGCAATAATAATATTTTTCCTTTAAAAAGACTTTTGGATTTTTGTAAATTATTTAATGTTTCACTTGATTATGCCCTAGGTTTAACTAGTAAAAGACAAGCTGTTACACAAAATTTTAATAAAGATAAATATAGTTTTAGAATGAAAATGTTTAGAAAAGAAAATAATTTAAAGCAAAAAGAAATAGCAGATTTTCTGCATATTGACCAACCTACTTGGAGCATTTATGAAAATGGAAAAAGTTTAATTGGTACTCCCTTTTTATATATGATTTGTAAAAAATATAAAATTTCTGCCGATTACTTATTAGGTAGAAGCGATAATCCAAAAATTTAACTATTAAAAATAAACTGTGTTATTCTAAAATGCAATAAGTAATATTATATTTGCGGGTATATAAGCATAAAAAAAAGACCATTTGGTCTTAGGCACGAGATGAATACTTACCATCTTTAGTAGAGATGATAATTCTTTCTCCT
>CANQHB010000105.1 GCA_947623755.1 uncultured Bacilli bacterium
ATAAAAAAAAGACCATTTGGTCTTAGGCACGAGATGAATACTTACCATCTTTAGTAGAGATGATAATTCTTTCTCCTTCATTAATAAATAAAGGTACTTTTACAACATAGCCAGTTTCAATTTTAGCGTCTTTTTGGGCATTATTGGTAGTATTTCCTTTAACAGCTGGTTCAGTTTCAACAACTTCATACTCAACTTTTTCGGGTAAAGTTATACCTAATATTTCCCCTTCATAATAATCAACGGTTATATCTAAACCTTCTTTAATGAATTTTACTTGGTCGCCTAAAGTCTTAGCATTAATTTCTACTTGTTCATAGTTATCATTATTCATAAAAACATAATTATCTCCGGCGGCATATAAAAATTGCATTGGAGTTCTATCAACATGAGCTTTAGTTATCTTAATATTAGTATTGTAAGTATCTTCAGTAATAGAACCAGTTCTTAAATTTTTTAGCTTCATTCGAACAAAGGCGGAACCTTTGCCTGGTTTTACATGTTGAAATTCAACAATTTGGTAAAGGTTATTATCTAAGATAATAGTCATACCGTTTTTAATATCATTTATATTAATATTCATATATTACTCCTCACTTTTCTTTGTAAATATCCCAAATCTTTTTTTACGTGTTCTTCTTTTGGGAGTGGTAGCAATTGCTTTAATAGTTATTTCTTTATTAGCCATAATGGCTATTACTGGAGAATTATAATTGGTTCTTTGTAATTTATGGTTGCTCCCCTTATACATCTTGGACACTCCTTATTTTAATTTTACTTCTTTTCTTTTACGATTTGATGTTTATGACAATTTTTGCAATACTTCTTTACTTCTAAACGGTCAGGAGTATTTTTTTTATTTTTGCTTGTACATCTTAATTCTTCACCACATACAGTGCATTTTAAAGTTACATAGTTTCTATTTTCATTTTTAGCCATAAAAGCACCTCCTTCATAAAAAGTCTAGTAGTATTATAACAGAAAATTAAGAACTTGAAAAGAGAAAATCGTTAATATTTCGGGCAATTAAGCGATTTATAGGGGCACGCGTGCGATTTTTACTATTTAAATCACTAGTATTGGGGCTAATTACGACTAAAGAATACTTAGGATGGTTATAGGGAGCATACATAATAAAGGTGTTACTTAATACATAG
Organism: uncultured Bacilli bacterium; assembly: GCA_947623755.1. Lineage (GTDB taxonomy): Bacteria > Bacillota_I > Bacilli_A > RF39 > UBA660 > Caccenecus. Next base: position 1,158 of record CANQHB010000105.1, read on the forward strand.
GCATCAAGCGTACCATTGTAATCCGAATCAATGTATGACTCACTCGTACCAGTTTTGCCGGCGCCTAAAGCCTTGGGATTTACATACCAATAACCGGTTCCGCTTTTAATAACCTCACGAAAACCTTCTTGGATACGCTCAAGATATTTGGGTTCAAGTTCGACTTTATTTAAGACTTGGGGTTTATTTTCTAAAATTACTTGGTCTTCATTTTTAATACTATGCATTAAATTAAGTTTTAGACGTGTTCCGGTATTAGCAATCGTATTAATATATTGGAGAAGACCCACCGGAGTATACAAATCATACTGGCCGATAGCGAGATTCATAAGTAAATCGGGAGCTACTTTTTCCCCTTTTAAGCCGGAAGTTTCGCCAGGTAAGTCAATACCAGTTAGAGTGCCAAGACCAAAAGAAGCAAAAGTAGAACGATATTTATTAAAATCAGCCAGAGTAACCGGAGCTTTCATGTTATAACTATATTTATAACCGGCGACGCGTAAGGCCACGATAAACTGATAATAATTAGAACTTAAAGATAAGGCTCGTAAATCATTTAAAGTGCCTAGACGACTATAGGAACATTTAGCCGGAATATTAGCTAATTTCACACACCCATCGGTAATAGTAGAACCAATATCAATAACTTTATTTTGATAACCCACCGCCATGGAGGCACCTTTTACAGCACTACCGACAGTATAGGCATTTTTAATAACATTAATACTTACGTCTTGATAAGTAAGAGTTTTAGCATTAGTAATTTTTCGAATACCAGCTAGAGCTTTAATATTACCAGTTAAAGGGTCACTTATGATAGCGTAGGATTCTTTATAATATTTGGTATTGGCCATTTTTGCAGAATTAGCTAGTTGTTCTTTAATAATTTCTTCTACTTTTAACTGGAGGTCAATATCAATTTCCAAGACTAAATCATTCCCTTTTTTTGCTGGTTCTTCTAAAATTAGAGTGTTATTTACAACTTTATATTGGGCTTTTGTACCTTTTAGATAAGCTTCATAATATTCTTCTAAACCACTTATTCCAACTTTATCATTATAGCTATAACCAGATTTTAAAAGAGAAGATTTTTCTTTCGGAAGGTTATTACTAATAGTTCCAAAAATACTTTTTAGCGTATCACCATAAGGATAAGTGCGAACCCAGGATATTTCGCCAAAAATACCTTCTAAATTAGCTTCAATAATATTGGCGTATAAGTTTTCTTCAACATTAGTTAAAAGAATTTTATTATCATACATGTAGCCTTCATTCATAAGATAATAAAAATAGGAAGAATATTTTTCTAAGTCCGTTAAGGTAGCTAAGTCTTCATTTGTTAGACGGTCTTTTTGGAGTTTTAGTAAATCTGATTTAGATAATTTACGTTTATTATATAATTCTTGTTCTTCTTTGGTGATAAGTTTACTAGCTTTATTAGGATACAAAATTAGATAATACTCTTTTAATTTATTGGAATCATAAGAGTAGGCATAATTAGTTAAAGTAGCTAGGGATTTAGCTAAAGCAATTTCTTTTTCTTGCGTTACATTATCGGGTTTATGATAGACAATAGTATTGACGCCTTTATTATCAACTAAGACTTTACCATTAATATCTAAAATCCGCCCCCGAGGAGCCGAGGTACCTTCCACGATAAGATTATTTAGGGCATTATATTTAGTTAAGTAATAATTTTTAAGGGGATAAGCTAAACTAAAGGTTCGATAAGAAAAAAGACTAAAAACCCCAACGATTAAAAGAATAAGAAAATAAAACTTTTTGGTCATAATCTTCACCATTATTAGTATTCAAAATTTAAAAAAATTCATACAATGTATTAAGGTGA
>CANQHB010000106.1 GCA_947623755.1 uncultured Bacilli bacterium
CAACAATTTTAGCGATTAATTCATCATTAGGTTTTACTTGAGGTTCTTCTTTTTTAGGGATAGGCTCTAAATTTTTAAAGACAGGAATTTTAGTTAAAAGTTTTTCAACTGTTTCTAATTGATGAGGATTAATAAACAACATATCTTGAACACAAATAATATCATCATCTTTAACATTATTTAAGATTTGTAGTAAAACATAAAGACTATCATATTCTTCTTTATCATTTTCTAAAATACTTTTGCCATCAAGACCAAAAGCAATCTTAGTTCCTCTCGTTGTCGTACGATAATTAATAAGAATATTTTTCATTAATTCGGCAATAACTTTTTTTACTTCGGCATTAACATTATTTTTAATTTCAATGATTTGATTTTGTAAAATTTTTTGATTTTCTAATAAACGATTTTGTTCGGCATTTAAATTATTTAGCGTATCTTGACGAAGTTTTAAATCTGTAATATTTAAAGATTTAGTTAAATCCCGATTAATACTAGCAAAATTACTAAGTATAGTATTAAGACTACTTTTTAAAGCTTTAAATCTTTCAATATTATTTTTATTAGTACTAGCTAAATCATAACTTTTAGAATTATTATATTCCGTATTTTCCGATAAAATTTCATTTTTAAGACTATTAAAAGTCGCGGTAATATAATCAACATTACTATCTATTTTTTGGTTATTTTCATGTTCATAATAAAAATAAGCATTAACATCAAATTCTTTACTCCGACCTTTTTTAACAAAGACTTCGGTATTTCCGACTCTTTCTAGGGAGGCAGAATCTAAATTCGCGGCTTCTTTAATAATTTCAATAAGTGTTGTTTTTAGTAAATCATAATTCATATAGAACCCTCTTTTCACAACAAAAATATAATTCGATACTATTTTATCATACTTTATGTCATTTTGCAATTTAAAATACTTGTAAAATAAGAATTTACATCTACTAAAATTTTTAAAAATATGATATCATTATTAATATAGAAAGAGGGTTAAATTTATGAATCCAAATATTTTTAGAAAATATGATATTAGAGGAGTTTATCCCGAGACTATTAACGAGACAGTTGCCTATACAATTGGAAGAAGTTATGGAAGTTATTTACAAGAGAAGTTACAGCAAACTACTTGTATTGTTTCCCATGATAATCGCCTTTCTAGTCCAGCTTTAGCCGCGTATTTAACTAAAGGAATTACAGATAGTGGGCTTAATGTTTATAATTATGGGCTTACAACGACACCAATGCATTATTATGCAAGATATATTCACAATATGTATGGAATAATGATTACCGCTAGTCATAATCCTAAAGATGACAATGGTTTTAAATTTTCGTTTGATTCTTTATCTAATGCCCGAGGAGAAATGATTGAAGACTTTAAAAAATATACTTTAGCTGGGAAGTTTTTAAGTGGAAATGGAACAGTATCAAGTGGAAATATTACCGATAAATATGTAGAATTTTTAAAATATGGAGTAGAATTTGGCAGAAGAAAAAGAAAAGTAGTTATCGATTTAGGAAATGGAACTACTTCAATTGTAGCCAGAAAAATATTTGAACATATTAATGTAGATTTTGAAATATTATTTGAAGAAAGTGATGGAAGATTTCCTAATCATCATCCCGACCCTTCCGTAGAAGCTAATTTGGAAGCTCTAAAAAAAGAAGTTTTAAAAACGAAGGCTGATTGTGGAATTGCCTTTGATGGAGATGGTGACCGCTTAGGAATTGTGGATGAAACCGGAAAAATGGTGCCAACCGACCACTTTATGATTTTAATTATTAGAAATATAATTAATAATGTTAAAAATAAAACTTTCTTATATGACGTTAAATGTTCTAAAGCGCTAGAAGATGAAATAAAAAGATTGGGTGGTACCCCTATTTGTTATTGCTCTGGGGCTTCTTATACGCAAGCGAAAGTAAAAGAAGATAATTTACCTTTTGGAGGAGAATATTCCGGACATTTCTTCTTTAGAGATAAGATTGCCGATGTGGGAAGTGGGATTTATGCTGGATTAAGATTATTAGAGATTCTTAGTAAGACTACTGAACCATTAAGTAAACTTTTAAGTAATATTCCGGTTTATTATAGTACTCCGGAAATTAAGTTCCCCGCCAATGATGAGACGAAATTTAAAGTAATTGATGAGATTAAAGAATTTTGTGAAACGCAAAAGTGGTCATTAAATACAATTGATGGCATAAGAGCTAATTTTAGTACCGGTTGGGCTTTAGTAAGAGCTAGTAATACGGGGCCTAATCTTACCATGCGGTGTGAAGCAACAACGCCGGAAGGACTTAAGAATTTACAAACAATATTTACTAATATTATTAATACTTTTAATAAATAAGGAAGAAATAAGAAAATTTCTTCTTTTTTGGTTTTAAATTAGAAAATATGGGTCATAATAAACTTAGGAGGAAAGTTATGACACAAAAAGATTTACTTTATTTAGAAGACGCAATAGGTCATGAGGATAATTTAATTGATATTTGGGAATATTATCAAGAATTACTTAGTGCGCAAGAACTTAAGAATTTAGTTAAAAAACAAATTAAAAAACACCAAGAATTAAAAGCTAATTTACTTAAAGTAATGGAGGATACTGCCAATGAATGATAAGTTAATTATGGAATCAATGCTCCTGCTTCTTAAAAGTACAGTGGAAGTATATGTGCATGGAACTTTAGAAAGTTCTAATAAAACAATTAATAGTGCTTTAAAAAATGGTTTAGATGAAATTATGAAAATGCAATTTAAAACATTTTTAACGATGCAAGAAGCAGGTTGGTATAAAATAACTAATGTTGATAATAAAACAATTAATAATACTTACCGGAAATTACAAAATAAATAGAAGCTAGAAAGTTTAGCTTCTTTTTTGATAGATTAAAAATTCTTGGGGAACTTTAGCTTCAAAAGTATATAATTCGTTATGATAATTTAGTTCTAATTTATAGGCATGTAAGCCTAGACGATTTAG
>CANQHB010000107.1 GCA_947623755.1 uncultured Bacilli bacterium
GCCACTTTTTGATTATAATTCAGCTTTTGAATTTTATTTTCTACCTTATTTAAAATTAGAAATAGTCCTAAAAATAGTAAACTAACAAGCATACCTAATCTTAAATATTTCTTTAATCTTACTTTATTCGCCATCAATTCGATACCCCACTCCCTTAATTGTTACAATTATATCTGTGCCTAGTTTTTCTCTAATTCTTTTAAAATAAACTGTAATCGTGTGACTATCAACATCATTTCCGGTTAAATCCCATATTCTATCTAAAATCACATTTCTAGATACCACTTTATTAATATTTAAAAATAATAAATGTAAAAGTCTTAATTCTAACGGTGTTAAACTTACTATTTCTTCATCTTTTTTTACGACCATTTTATCCATATCAAAACTAATATTTTTTACTTTAATAACACTACTTTTATTATAATTTTTAAGAATTTTATTAACTCTCGCTAACAATTCTTTAATCCTAAAAGGCTTAACAATATAATCTTCTGCCCCTTCATTTAAAGCTTTTACAATTTCATCTTCCCCGTCTTCCGCGGTTAAAAAAATAGTCGGAATATTTTGCTCTTTTATATAATTTTTAAATAAATTAAACCCATTTCCATCCGGTAAAGTAATATCTAAAATAATTAAATCTACTTTATTTATCGAATCTTCTAAATATTTTTTAGCTTCATAAAAAGTAGTTTTATAATTTAAAATATAATTATTTTTCTTAAAAGTATATTCTAATCCTTTCACAATTGTTAAATTATCTTCCACGAGTAAAATATTCATAATATTCCTCCCTTTCTAATTATAACACACAAAATAAAAGGGCTAAAACCCTTTTATTAAATATTATCATTTCGAATTGTTTCAATAATATTTTGTTTATTAATTTTATTCATTGAAAATTTCATAATAACTATAATTAGTAAGAAAACGGCTAACATGGCAAGTATTATTGGCATAAATGGTATTTCATATCTAAGTCCCCCATTTTTACCTAAACCTAAATAAATAAGATAGGATAAGCCCACTCCAATCGGAATTCCTATAACTAAAGTTTTTACTCCCATAAATATACTTTCTAATCTAATCATCTTATTAAATTCTCTCTTAGTCATTCCAATACTTTTTAACATTGCAAATTCTTGTTTTCTAAGACTCATACTAGTTGTAATCGTATTAAAAATATTAGTAACACCAATTAAAGTTATAACAATAATAAAGCCATATAAGAATATTCCCACTAAAATAAATAAATTATTCATAGTTTCCACATTCTCATCCAAATTATCTAAACTATACTCAGTATCTTTAAGTATCTCTTCAATATCATCTTGTAATTTTGAAGCCTTACTACTATCATAATAAAATATAGTATTTTTATATTCTAAATTATCTTTAAATTTTTGTTCATAAACTTCATCACTAATAATAATTAACGTTCTTTCCCCATCATCTTTTATTCCCATCGGATATTCTCTGGTAATATAACCTATTTGTAAATCTGCCTCTTTTTCTTCTGCATTAGCTACATAGATTTTTCCTTTTAAAGTATCATTCTTTTTATATTCAAATTTTGGCAAGTACTTCTTTATTATTTTATTACTGTCTTCCTGAAGATAATTTTCTACATTATCATTTATTAAAATTCCTTTATCTTTTATTTCTTCATACTTAAGTCCTAAACTAGCAATATATTTCTGATATTGGTGTTTACCTACACTTAAAACGGTTATATGCTCAGTACTATTTAAAGTCCCTTCCCCCATAAATTTTTTATATCCTTTACTATAAGCGGGATTAATAATATTAAATGTAAAACTTCTTCTAATGGTATAATCCTTAATATTATCTAAATTAACTGTTTCCAAAGCTTGCTCATAATTAGATTCTCTAACATATAAGGATACATTATAATCTTTTAAATTAATTTCATCTTCCACGGCTAAGAAAGCTAAACTCATAAAATAAGATAAAGCAATAAATACAGCGGTTGATACCACGATTGAAATAACTGTTGTCCGATATTTCTTTTTATTTCTTTTTAAATTCTTATAAGATATTTCTCCCCCTATTCCAAATAATTTATAAATTAATCGTGATTGTTTTATTTTTTTAGTTTCTAACTTAATATTTCCACTATTTCTTATGGCTTCCATCGGCGTTATTTTTGCGGCTTTTCTAGCACTTCTAAAAGCGGATAAATAAATAGTTACAATTCCAAGAATTATGGCAACCACTATTGCTACTAAGGAAAAATCAAATATTAGTCTTAAATCTCCCACTAATGAAGTATTTAAAAAATAATTGCAAACCCAAACCAAAATAACGGAAGCCAATATTCCCATTAAAATTCCTAAAGGTATCCCAATTAAGCCTAAAATAGTTGCCTCATAAAAAACATTTCTTTTAATTTGTTTTTTAGTCGCACCCACACTTCTAAGCATTCCATATTGTTTAATTTTCTCAGTAATGGAAATATCAAAACTATTTTTAATACAAAAAGCGGAAGTAACAACAATTATTAAACAGACAATTACTACGACACTTCCAAGCCCACTAGCCGCATTATTTCCTAAAGGATTAGTCTCTAAACTAATTAAATAAGAATTAATATTCCATTTATATTTCGCTTTCGATAATTCCTGTTGCACTTCCTTTATTTCATTTTGTGTCATACTAGGGTCATTTAAATACTTTTTATATATTCCTTTATCAATTCCTAAAATCGCGGCCGTCACTTCTTCATAATTTTTTAAACTTATTTTATTTATTGTCGTATAAACGTCCACTATTCCTTTTAAGTCATCATTAATATAAGT
>CANQHB010000108.1 GCA_947623755.1 uncultured Bacilli bacterium
GGTAAAGCAAATTTAGTTAAGTATTCATAATAAAGCTTGGAATCCCAGTTTTGATAAACATGACGCATGATAGAATTAATATCTTGGGCCGTTAAAACTTCCGGAAAGAACATATTATCTAAAACAACGCCAATATTTTCTTTTAAAGCGTCATTTTTATTAGTATCATTAAAAATAGTAATTGTGCCCGAATCAATATTGATAAGATTTAAAATAGATTTGATAAGCGTAGTTTTACCAGCGCCATTTTCCCCAATCAGGCCAATAATACAACCTTCGGGAATACTTAGGCTAACATTATCTAGTTTAAAGTTGGTATACTGTTTAGTTACATTTTTTAGTTCAATTATATTTGGCATTTTCATCACTCCCATAATATTGTTATTAAATCTTTTAAGTCACTTTCCGAAATAGAAAAATGTTTGGCGAGAAGAATAGCTTTGGTAAGATGAGTTTCAATTTCTTTCTTGGCATTTTCTTCAACTAAGTTGGTATTTTTAGGGGCAACAAAGGTGCCTTTTCCCTGAATAGATTTAATGTAGCCTTCTTTTTCTAATTCGTCATAAGCTTTTTTGATAGTCATAACACTTATTTTAATGTCCGAGGCTAAAGTTCGGATTGAAGGTAAGGGTTCATTTTCGCTTAATTCATTGTTTAAGATTTGGGCAATAATAGTATTTTTTATTTGTTCATAAATGGGGATAGGACTACTATTACTAACAATTATTTGCATATTATCCCTTCTTTCTTATACATTATATAACAGTATATAACAGTTGTCAATAGTTATTAGGGATTATTAAAGATTAAAAATCTTTTTTAGTTCTTCTTTTAAATCAGGATAAAGAAATATAATTAAAGCTAAGATGGTAATTATGGATATTAGCGTGCAGATATAGGATAAAATATTGTTGGTGGTTAGTTTTAAAAAGACTAAAATTAAAGGCAGAAAAAGAAGAACTAAATTTAAGAGTAATTGCGAAGAATACTTAATAAAATAATTCTTTTTTAAAATAAGACATAAAATGAGATTAAATAATAATTCGGTTAGACAAACACTAGGAATAATATAGTTAGTTAGAATATGACTTTTAGTTACTAAATACCATATTAAAAGAATGATTATAATTAAAAGCCCATAACGGCCAAACATACGATAGATATTTTGGTAGTATTTTAAAATGTAAGAAACAATTAAAAAGTTAGTTAAAAGACCAACACTAATATAGATGGTATATTTTAAGTGATGGGTAATCATAAATTCAGTAAAACCGAATATTAGCAAGATAGTTAGAGAAGCAAATAATATTATTTTTAAGATTAAAGAGTTGGTTTGATGGCGAATATTTTGGGGAAAATTTAATTCTTTAGGATGACCAGTTAAAACATTTTGGCATAAAGGACAGTTGGTTTCATTGGTATTAAATAAAATTTTACAACTAGCACATTTTTTCATTATTTTACCTCACTTACATCGATAGTTACATTAAAATTATGATGACTAAAATAACGACAGAAGTTTTTTAAAATGTCATTATTTAAGAAACGATTGGATAAGCCGATACATAAATCATTTTGAAAAGAACAGATAGTAAATTGGAAAGTGTTAGTAGAGGTTAAAGCACTAATACTAGTAATATAAGAAGATACCTCGAAGTCAAATGTTACTTTTCCAATATTGGATAAACAGGTAGTGCTGGCATTAGAAGTTACTTTATCGATAATATTTAAAACCGGTTCTTTTATAAAAATAGGAAGAATACGACATAGCCAGTTGCGTTCAAATGAGACCATAAGATTTACGCGCTCACTTAATTTTTCAGCGTCTAGTTTCTCCTTAAACTGCGTAGTTACATGACTTATAATATCTTCTAATGAAGCCTCTTTATTAGTAAATTTATAAGAAATGGAGATTAAACCAAAGAAATTCATTAAAGTGGAAGATTTAAAATAGGTGCGTAAATCAACAGGGATATCAATACGAATATGTTTAGAATAATCGGCGGTTTTTAGTTCATCTTTAAAAGACATGATTAAAACAGAGACTAAAAAAATAGTCAAAGTAGTATCATATTTATGAGCTAAATCTAAGACTGCATTTAAATCTAAATGGCATTCTAAAAATCTTGTTTCATGATGATATTTTTTCCCTTTATATAAATAAACAGCATAGTTATCTTTTTTAAAATGATGGGATTTGTGATAATATTTATTAAAGCTATCTTCGGTTTTTTCTAATTCTGAGTTCATTGAGTTTAGTTCAATATTTAAATTATATTTTAATGATATATAGGTGGTAATTAAATGTTTAAAAAATTCAATACTTCCTTTACCATCAGATAAAATATGGGATATTTCTAAATTAATCTTTTTGTTAAAATAAGAAACGCGATATAAATAATCGTCAGAATTAGTCGATAATTTAAAACAGATAGGCAAATTTTCTTTAGTAATACGAGGTGGTTTTGAAGCTTCATCTAAGTAGTACCAATAAAATCCTTTGCGAAGATTAACATTAAAATTAGGATAAGTTTTTAAGGTTTCATTTAAAGCTTCTTGTAAAATAGAGGAATCTATATTATCTTTTAAGATGGCAGAGTAGCGAAAAACTTTAGGAATTTTAGTATTTCTAGTAAAAGAATAAAAGATACCAACATTGTCTAGTTTATACCATTTATGCATATTATCACCCTATAAAATATATTTTGGAACTTCTTCGTAAAATTATTATACTATAAAATTAGTAATTATCCTAGATTTTTTTATAAATAAAAAAGAGGCAGAGTTAA
>CANQHB010000109.1 GCA_947623755.1 uncultured Bacilli bacterium
CTCGTAATTTCTTCGGCCATTTTGGCTTTTACTTCTTTAGTTAAGCCTAAATCGGGGTCCCGGCTATAATTCATCATATACCGATATTCTTCTGGAATTTTAAAATTAGTTCCCATTGTATAAGCTTGAAATCCTATCTTTATTCCTTTAACTTCTTTAATATGGTTTTCAACTCTATCACTTTCTTCTTTAAAGGTTCCCACACTCATAATATTAGTATTATTTTTAAAATAATCTAAAGTTGTTTGAATCCCTTTAACGCCTTCATCATAAGCATGATTATTCGCTGTTGCCATGACGTCCATTCCGATATCTTTAATTAAATCGCCCACCCAAATAGGCGCACAAAATACATAATTAGCACCCCCTAAAACTGGCATGCTTTCATCTCCAATTACGACTTCCATATTACCAATTGAAATATCATCATTTAAAAAATAATCTTTTACTAAACTAAAATATCTGTTTTTATCTTCACCTTTATTAATTGCTTGGTAGTAGGCATCTTCAAACAAAAAATCTCCCACCATTGTAAGTCTTATTTTTTCTTCTTCCTCTTCTTTTTCATGGATTTGACCTGTATCTTTAACTTTTTCTTCTATCTTGTTATCATCACTTTCTTTATCCGTAAATATAAGATTTTTAAAAACTCCCGCCAAGCCCCAACCTATGCCTAAAACTAGCACTATTATTAATAATAGTTTATATTTCTTCTTTAATTTCATTCTTCCTCAACTCTACCTATATGGTAACATACTTCCTCTTAAAGTACAAATAAAAAAATAAAAAATATTGCGAAACTACGCAATTTATTATAAAATAAAAGTGTGGTGATTTATATGGGACAAGTTTATGACCATGTTATGTTATATAAAAAGAAATTTCCAGGCGGTGTCACTTGGTGGCGGTTAAAGAAGCACTGTGACGTGATTGAGCAACATTTAAATCCTGGGGAAAAAGTTTTATATGCTTTTGCTGGGCAAAAAAATGATAAATTCTATGATTTAACTTCCACGGCTGTTATTGCTCTAACCAATAAACGAATTTTAATTGGCCAAAAAAGGGTAGTCTTTGGTTATTTCTTAAGTAGTATTACGCCTGATTTATATAATGATATGCAAGTATATCAAGGTTTAATTTGGGGTAAAATTACTATTGATACCGTAAAAGAAGTGGTCGTTATTACCAATCTATCAAAAGATTCTTTAAGAGAAATCGAAACCGAAATAACGGAATTTATGATGGAAGAAAAGAAGAAATATGTTAAACGTGAAGAAGATTATTAATCGCTTTAAACATTTAAATAAACTTGAAATCTTTCAACTAAGTTTAATTTTAGTTTTTCTTCTTTTTTTAATTTTTTTCTTCTCTGCCAAAAACTATACTAAAGAATACAAAGTAAAAGAAGTAACTATTAAGGAATCATATAATAAAAAAGACCAAGCTTATTATTTTACTCTAACTTATAACAAACAAACTTTAGATATTTTAATTAAGTCTAAATATAAACAAAAAAGAACATTTATAAAAGATATCAAAATTGTTAAAGATGATGATAATAATTTTTGTTTAGTTCCAACTTCCGATATTTTGGCATTTTATCCTATCTGTTCCGAAAATAATAAACCAGTTAGTTATAATGTTGTAAGTAACACTTTAAAAAATCAACTAGATTCTAAGTATTTTCCTAAACCAAAGAAAATCACAACCTATAAAGATATCGAAATTTACAATCAAGACTATACTTATTTTATCTGGAATTATGATGGCTTCTATTATCTAAATAACAAGAAAAATAAAAAAATAGATTTATTTAATAAAGAATTATACACTATAAATTTAATTGGGTACACTACTGACTATTTAGTGGTCGCTGATTTTGATTCCAATTATACTTTTAACAAATTTTATACGGTATCTTTATCTAATGGTTCAGTAAAAAAATATGAATTAGACCGCGACATTTATTTTGATAGCTTTTATCCTGGATATGTAAAAAATAAATTATATATTGTAGATAATAAAGAAGTTGCTATGTACGAATTTAATGCTAAAAATGGTAAATTAGAAAAAATATCAAGTAAAATATATAAAAATGAAAAATGGGAGAAAATAAATATTAAAACTCTTATTGCCAAAAAAGAATCTTTTACTTATAAAACTAATTATAATTATTCTTTAGAAAATAGCGAGCTATATTTAACTTATAAAGATAAAAAAATCAAAACACTCGTCGCCGATGAAATAACTAGCATTGTAAGAATAGTAGACAATAATATATATTACTTAAAAGGGGATTCTTTATATCATTATTCTCCATCATCCGGCGAAACTTTATTATTAAAATATTTCGAATGGAATTTTAACTCCAATAATATGATTTATGTAAATTAACCAATTTAGACTTTTATCATATCTTATACTAGGAGTGATAAAGTTGAACGAAAATACTTATTTTACGTATTATACTATTGAAAAAGGAGATAATTTATACGCGATAGCTAGAAAGTATAATATTAATCCCAAATTATTGGCAGCCATAAATGGCATTAAAGATAATGAATATATTTATCCTGGTCAAGAATTAATGATACCCAAAAGTGGTTATAGTTACTACATAACTGCGGAAGGTGATACTTTGCAGGGCGTAACTAATGCTTTTCGAACTAATATGGATGGTATGTTAAAATATAATGATACTATTTACTTATTACCAGAACAAATCTTAGTATATAAAGATGGTCGCTAGTTAT
>CANQHB010000110.1 GCA_947623755.1 uncultured Bacilli bacterium
TTAGAATAGTCTCGTCTTGTAAAAAGTTTTGACCAAGACTTTTTTTAGCTTTTAGTTCCATGATTAAGCTCCTTTTTGGTTATTAATGATAGGTTAGATTATAAGATAGAATTTTAGAAAAGTCAAGGGTTGCATTTTAAAATAGTCGGGCTGTACATTTTAAAAAAGTCGAAAAAAAGATGGGCTATTTTTCCCATCCCGCTCTTAAAACGTCATAAGTTATTTTACTTCTTCCAACATATTTTAAGGCATATTCTTCACTTGAAGATAATAAGTCAATATCATTACCTAAAACACCACGGTCTAAGACAATAGCAATAACTGGGTCTTTACTAATTTTAGGACTATTAAAACGAATGATACTACCACAGGCAAGATTTTTACTAGAAGCAACGATTCGTACTTCACCATAAGTTTTATCTTCATAAGTGGTTCTTCCATTAGATAAATCAAGACTACTCATACAAGCTAGATGACCAGAACATAAAGGACAATAAGCGCCATATCCGGTTAAATCACCAGTATAACTATCTAAGGAACCCCATAGATATTTTTGTAAAGCTTCATTATTGGCTTTTTCTTCTTCTTCTTTATTTATATAGATAGCCATAGTTGATAAATCAATACTTTTATTAACATTTTCATTGGTACTTAGAGTTTCTTTTTCATAAGACGTAGTTTTTAGGCAGAATAAAAATGTAATAATTATACTTATTTTAAGAATATTTTTAATATAAGATAATTTTTTACCTTTCATTTTTTCACCTCTAGGTTGTATTCATTTTATCATATTATAGCTTAAATGTCAAAAATTCGCTTAATGTTTTCATTGGTAATTTTTGATAGTTCTTCTAAAGATATGTTTTTTAGATTAGCAACAAATTGAGCGATTTCAAGAATGTGTTTAGGTTCATTAGGAGTTCCTCTAAAGGGTTCCGGGGTAAGATAGGGACTATCTGTTTCTAAAAGAAGGTTTTCTAAGGGTATATTTTTAATGACGTCTTTTAAGTTAGAGTTTTTAAAAGTAATTACCCCATTAATTCCTAAAGAGAAACCCATTTTAAGATATATTTGGGCTGTTTCAAAAGAACCAGAAAAAGAATGGATAACACCCGTTACGGAATATTTTTTTAAAGTTTCGATTGTGTCTTGGGTTGCGTCTCTACTATGGATAATTACTGGTAAATGATATTTTTCGGCCAGTTTTAATTGGGTCTCAAAAAGAGCAATTTGGGCTGGTTTGTTTTCCTTAGTGTAGTGGTAGTCGAGACCAATTTCACCAATCGCAATAACTTTCGGATGGGTAATATTTTTTTCTAAGGCAGTTAAGTCTTCTTCTTGATAGTTACTTGCAGATTCTGGGTGAATACCTAAAGCCCCATACATATGGGGATATTTTGTTATTAGATTTAAGACTTCTTGATTAGATTTAGGGTCACAACCATTATTTAGAAAACGAGTAACATTAGAGGCCGAAGCATTAGCTAAAACCTCTTTAATATTAGGATAATATTCTTCATAAATATGACAATGAGTATCAGTAAACATATTAATCACCATTTAATATTATAAATAAAATTGGGGAGATACGCAACGGAAATAGGTAATTATAAGTAAAATAGAAGTATAATTTAGGGGTTTTGCTTGGCTTTTAGAAATCTTTTTGATACAATTAGAGTGGAGGTATGTATGAAAATATATATTGCTTGTGACCATCGGGGGTTGGAGTTAAAAACAAAATTAATGAGTTATTTAAAGGAAAATGGCTTAGAGGTGTTAGAAATAGGGATTCCTAATAGTGAAGTCGACGATTATCCAGAGTTTGCTTTTAAGTTGGGAGAATTAGTAAGACAAGATGAAAACAATTTAGGAATTTTAATTTGTGGCTCAGGAATTGGGATGAGTATTGCCGCCAATAAAGTAAAAGGAATTAGGTGTGTGCGGGCCCTTAGTGTCGATGATGCTTTTAAAGGTAAAAATCATAATGGGTGCAATGTTATGGCTTTAGGCAGTGAAGTAACTACAGATTTAGAACTTGTAAAAGAAATGGTGGATACTTTTATTAATACAAAAAAAGCTAGTGAAGAAAGACATTTAAAAAGAATTAAAGTAATAGAAGAATATGAGGAATATTAATGGATATTTATTTATATATATTTTTTACTTTTATGAGTGTATTTATATTTAATGGCGTTAATTTTGGACCGATAATGAAACAGGGAAAGGTATTAGAAGCTAAGTTGTTAGTATTATCGTTAAGTTTTGCGTTAAGTTATTTACTTACTAACTTTGTGATGGCTTTTTTGGATTAAGATGGAGGAAAGTAGAATTATGAATGAAGAAGAAAGACAATATGAATTAGAAAGACAGAATGCTTATTTGGCTAATATTAGAAGACCAGATAATGGAATTGCAACGGTTTTTAAAATAATTGCTTGGTTAACCTTAATTGGAGGAATATTTTATACAATTGCAATATGCCAAGATATTAAAGAAGATGATTTAGTAACACAGGTTGTTGTGGGAAATGTAGTTTTATATGGAGCATTATTTATTGGAGTATATTCTGTAGCAGAAGTTATTCAAATATTACATGATATAAGAAGAAAATTATGGCAAAAATAAAAGGCTTATATTTCAATAAATATAAACCTATCTAAATCATTATAGTCTTGATAGATAGAAAGTTTACAATGAGGA
>CANQHB010000111.1 GCA_947623755.1 uncultured Bacilli bacterium
GTATCTTCATTAGTAAGTGAAGTATATAAATCAATTAAACTTAAAATTATTAATTCGGGATGTAATTTTTCCATAAGTGTTCCCCCTAAACAATAAGTTATTATAAACATAAAAAAAAGATAATGCAAGTAATTTTTAATACAAGATTAAAAATGTCATTATCAGATATTTAGAATTTAATCAAGGAATTAAATAGGTTTTCTTTTAATGAAAAGAAAATAAAATTAGAGGGGTGAGGTTTAATTTAAGCCTCTAATAAAGTGTGAATTTTTAATCCCTATAGGATATAGATATTATAACATAGAAAGAAAAAGATAAAAAGAGATTTAGCTATTTAAAAATAATTTTATTTATGATATATTAATTTAGCTAGGAAGTGAATTGGAATGAATGAAGAGATTATTAAAAATATTAGTTTAGAATTAAATATTAAAGATTATCAAGTAGTTAATACTTTAAAATTATTAGAAGATGGAGCGACTATTCCTTTTATTGCGAGATACCGAAAAGAAGTAACGGGAGCGTTAGATGAAAATACTATTAGTAAGATTAATGAAGTATATGTCTATCAAGTTAATTTGTTAAAAAGAAAACAAGAAGTAATAAGATTAATTGAAGAAAAAGGATTGTTAACCAGTGAATTAAAAAATAAGGTAATGGAAGCTTCTAAGTTAGTGGAAGTTGAAGATTTATACCGGCCTTTTAAAGAAAAGAAAAAAACGAAAGCGACGGAAGCAATAAAGTTGGGGTTAGAACCATTAGCAAAAGAAATATTAAAAGAAAATAAAAATATATTAGAGATAGCGAAAAAGTTTGTTAATGATAAAGTGATAAATAAAGAAATGGCGATAGAACAAGCTTTATATATTGTAAGTGAAGAGATTAGTGATAATGCAAACTTTCGAAAATACATTAGAAATAATATGGAAAAGTATGGGATAATTAAATGTAGTAAGAAGAAAAATAAAGAAGATAAAGATAAATTATATGAAATGTATTATGACTTTAAAGAGAAAGTTAGTTATGTTAAACCGCATAGAATATTAGCGATAAATAGGGGAGAAAAAGAAGAAATATTAAATGTTAAAATAGAAGTTAATATGGATTATATTGAAAATTATTTAAAAAATAAATTGATTCATAAACCAAATTATGAAACCGCCTCTATGTTAGAGTTAGCAATAAAAGACGCACTAAAAAGATTAATTATGCCAAGTGTAGAAAGAGAAGTAAGAGCGGACCTTACAGTTAAAGCTCAAGAAGGGGCGATTAAAAATTTTAGTGAAAATTTACGAAATATATTATTACAGCCTCCAATTAAAGAGAAAACAGTTTTAGGTTTTGACCCGGCTTTTAGAACTGGCTGTAAACTCGCGGTAATTAGCCCTACGGGAGAGTTACTACATATCGATGTGATATATCCTCATGAACCGAAATGTGAAGTAGAAAAGGCAAAAAATAAGGTATTAGAATTAATTGATAAATATAAGATTGATATTATTGCGATTGGGAATGGAACTGCCTCAAGAGAAAGTGAAGCCTTTGTTGCTAAAACAATTAAGGAAGCAAAAAGAAATGTTAGTTATATAATGGTAAATGAAGCTGGGGCTAGTGTTTATTCGGCAAGTAAATTAGCGCAAAAAGAATTTCCAACTTTGCATGTAGAGGAAAGAAGTGCGGTATCTATTGCGAGAAGATTAATAGACCCTTTGGCTGAATTAGTGAAAATTGACCCGAAAAGTATTGGGGTAGGAATGTATCAGCATGATGTAGCCGAAAAAAAATTGGACCAAGAGTTAATTTTAGTGGTAGAAAGTGCCGTTAATAGTGTCGGGGTAAATGTTAATACAGCATCAGAAGAATTATTAAGTTATGTTTCGGGGTTAAATAAGAGAGTAATTGATAAATTACTGGATTATAAAAAGAAAGTAGGAAAGATTTTAGCCCGTAAAGAACTTTTAAAAGTGTTTTCCGCCAAAGTTTATGAACAAGCGATAGGTTTTTTAAGGATACCGGAAGCCGCGAATGGATTTGATAAAACCGCCATTCATCCCGAGAGTTATAAAGTAGCGGAGGATATATTAAAGAAGTTTAACCTTACAATTGAGGATATGGGAACAGAGAAAATTAAAACTGTTTTACAGAATGTGGATGTCAAGCAAATATCAAGTGAAGTAGGAAGCGATATTTATACAGTTGAAGATATTATTAAAGCTTTAATAGCACCACTTAGAGACCCTCGAGATTTGTTAGAAGCACCAATTTTAAAAAGTGATATTTTGACGATTGATGATTTAAAAATTGGGATGGAATTAGAAGGAGTAGTGCGAAATGTTATTGATTTTGGGGCTTTTATCGATATAGGACTACATGATGATGCATTAGTTCATATATCGCAAATTTGCAATGAATATATTAAGCATCCAAGCGATGTTTTAAGGGTCGGGCAAATTGTTAAATGTTATGTGTTAGAAGTTAATAAAGAAAAAAATAAAGTTTCTTTAACATTAAAAAAAGGCGAATTTTAGCCCTTTTTTAAATTTTTTAAAATTTTAATGTAAAAAAATTTAAAAAATACTTGAAATAACCAAAATTATTTGATATGATTTTTGTATAGTAAAGGAGGAAAGAAAAGAAAAATGGAAAGGAAAAACACGGTATTACTAACGGTGATCG
>CANQHB010000112.1 GCA_947623755.1 uncultured Bacilli bacterium
ATGACTAAAAAAGTGGCTATGATTATTCTTTTCATAAAATCTTATTCTTTCTCCTTTACATTTATATGACATATCTTTTGCAAATTCCGGTGCCAGTCTATATATTAGTACATAAAAAAATATTAAACTATTTTTGGGTGATATTTATGGATGTTTTATTAAACTTAGGTAAAAACATTAGGAAATATCGGAAATTAAAAGGTTATACCCAAGAAAAGCTTGCCGAAAAAGCTGATTTGAGTAATTCCTATATAAGCGATATTGAATGTGGTAAAATCAATGTTCCAACCCTAACCCTTTTTGAAATTTGCATAGTGTTGGACGTTGAGCTGTATAAAATATTCTTACCATATATTGAATAAAAATTCCGGTATCAGTTCAAATAGCTATGTAAAAAAATAAACCTAACACCTATATTAGAATTATAACATATATTTTTAAAATGTAAAGACTATTGATAGGAAATAATTTGAAATTTAAAAAAATATTGGATAGCCAATATTTTTTAGTTTGTGATTTTGTTTTTAGAAAATTCTTTGAAGATTTTTACAATACGAACGAGGATTTCTTTATTATCGATAGTGAGGTCATTAGAAGCAATAAGAGTTGCTAAGCCATTAGCATAAAGCCAAACATTCATAAATAAGCTTTTAGCTTCTTCAAAGGTTAAGCCATGTTTATTAACTAAATTAATAATAGTAGATTGGTTCCATTTTTCATTTAAGACGTCATCCACTGACTTCCATTTTAAATTATTAGATAAAAACATAGAGCGGAAATAATTTTTATGCATTTGGGCAAATTCAATATAAGCTACACATACCGTTATGAGAGCATTTTTACTATCAACCCTTTTCATTATAAATTCATCATACTCTTTTTTGATAATATCATTAACGTCACTTTTTAAATCATCGAGACTAGTATAGATACGATAAATTGGTTTGGTAGAAATACCGGCATGTTTGGCTAAACTACGAGCATTAATGCTTTCAATGCCTTCTTTTTCGACCATTAGAACAGCTGTTTTTAATAAGCCTTCTTTATCAATAATACTTTTGCCAGCCATTTTCTCACTCCCTTTATTTGGTAACTATTGTTACTATAATTATATCATATATATTTTTTTTGTCAAACAATATATAACTAGATAAAAAATGGAGATTTTACTCCATTTTAATTTTTCTTAATTTTGATGGTAAATTGATAACTGTCTTGCATATCGGTTTCTTCTAAAGAAATATTGAAACCTTTAGCACTTAAACTATCTTTAGCGTCTCTAATAGTATTAATAGCGGTTTTTAAATCAATACCTAATTTAGCTTCTTGTTTGGTTTCATAGTTGGGGTCTAAAGTTTCAATTAAGTTTACAGGGTCAAAATTTTCATTAGTTGGTTCACTAGAAGCAGAACTACCAAAATTAGGATTTAAGTTAGGTAAATCAGTTTTAGGGGTTGGTTTGGGTGATTCAGGTATAGCTTCTTTAGGAGGCTCAACTTCCTTAGGATTAGCAACAAATTCAGAATCAATAGTAGGGGCTTCACTATAATTAGCATTAATATCGATAGCGGGGGCAGTTAAATTTTGAGGTTCTTCATTTTTAGGT
This sequence comes from uncultured Bacilli bacterium, assembly GCA_947623755.1. GTDB lineage: Bacteria > Bacillota_I > Bacilli_A > RF39 > UBA660 > Caccenecus. Next base: position 1,607 of record CANQHB010000112.1, read on the forward strand.
GGAATACCTTGCATAGCGGCAGCGTCTTCAAATTTAGGAATTAAATCAAAATTAATTGGGGCTTCAACGTCATTTTCTTCTAAGTTCATATTAACAGTTTCATTTTCTAAGAAATTAAAGAAGTTATTCTTAGAATTATTAGACGCTTGGTCAACTGGGATTATATCGGGATTATACATTTTCTCACGCTCTATTTCTTTTATTTTACGGGCTATATCACTATCTTCATTAACGCTTGGAAGTTCAGTGGCTTCTTTACGAATGGCTTCAATATCTAAAGGCGCAACTAAAGGAATATCGCTTTCATCATTATCAGTGTCAGGAGTTAAATATTTCTTTAAGGCTTCATCTAATTCTCTTACCGTTAGTCTTTCTTTAATAATTTTCATGAGCCATTTTTTTTGTTCTTCATGACTATTTAAAAGTAATAAAGAGCGGGCATGACGTTCACTTATTTCATTATTTATTAAAGCTTCTTGAACTGATTCATCTAAATTTAATAAGCGAAGTTTGTTAGCAATAGCACTTTGAGAAATACCCATTCTTTTGGCTAGTTCACTTTGGGTTAAATAGCCTTTATCAAGAATCTTTTTATAACTTCTGGCTTCTTCAATCGGAGATAAATCTCTTCTTTGAACATTTTCGACAATTGCTACTTCGGCACTTTTATTATCATCTATTTGAGCAATAACGGCAGGGACAGTTTTTAGTCCAGCCATAATGGAGGCTTTATATCTTCTTTCACCGGCGATGATTTCATATTTATCACCAAGACGACGTAACACTAAAGGTTGGATGATACCATGCTGGCGAATAGAATTAGCTAGTTCTTCTAAACCACGGTCTTCAAAATTTAAGCGTGGTTGAAAACGATTGGGGATTATATCCTCAACAGGAATTTGTAAAATACTTTGTTCTAAGTTCATATACTAATCAGCCCCTATTTTTACTTATATTTAATTATAACAATTATTTATATATTTTGCAATTGATATTAAGTTAAATTTTGAAATA
>CANQHB010000113.1 GCA_947623755.1 uncultured Bacilli bacterium
TAGTAAAAATAAACTAAAAAAATATTGCCTATGTTGCTTAAATATTCATGCATAGGCAATAGATTATCCTTATGATAGGCTTTAGTGCCTATCTTTTTTAATACTTTAAATTATTTAATATACTCTGGAATTTCTTGATTAACTAAAATAATTTTATAACCATTATCTCTAACCATGATAAAGTGATAGTATTCATCCTCTATCTTAATATAAACATTTATTGTACCATCTTTATTATTAGAGGCGGTTATATATTTATAATATCCATCTTGATTTATATTATTTTTTAGATAAGTAGTAATTTGATATCGTGTTTGACTATCAATATTGCTATTAAGAAAAGAATAAATAAAAATATTATAAACCAATAAAACTAAAACAATTACTAGTAAAACCACTAAAGTCTTAATTTTCATATAATCAAATCCCTTGATATTAATATTTTATCATAAAAATACTAAAATATAAATATATATGTAATATTTAGTACTTGACAAAACATAGTAGTTAGATATAATATATAGCTAAGAGGTGATAATATGGATACCCAATTTAAAAAAGGGGTATTAGAACTAATAATCTTAATAATGGTTGAAAAAAAAGATATGTATGGTTATGAATTAGTAGAAGCTGTAAGTCAAGTTGTCGATGTAAGTGAAGGTACTATCTATCCCATTTTAAAACGTTTAACTAATGAATCATACTTTGAAACTTATACTAAAGAATCTAGTGAAGGCCCTATTAGAAAGTATTATCATCTAACCGCTCAAGGTAAAATTACCAAAGATAAAGAACTTGCGGAATGGAAAAACTTTTCCAAAAAAATAAATGATTTTATAAGAAAGAGTGATAAAAATGAATAAAGAAGAATTTATTAAAAAAATGCGTTCGAAACTAAGTGTTTTAGAAGACCAAGAAATTGATGATATTGTAAGTGAATATGTGGGTTACATTGATGAAAAAGTTGCTAGTGGTAAAACTGAAGCCGAAGCCATTAAAGAACTAGGTAATTTTGATGAAATTATAAATGATACCCTAGCTGCCTATAAAGTAAAAAAACCGACTAACGAAAATAAACTAAGTGATATTTTTAATAATATCATTAATGGCATTGATAATTTTATTGAAAATTTAGACCAAAAAAGTGCTAAAGATATTATTAGAATTATTATTGAAATTGGTTTTATCTTTCTTGTTATTTGGCTTTTAAAAATTCCTTTTAATATCATAAGTAACTTAGGTGAAAACTTATTTAGAGATTTATCTAATCCAATTGGTAATATTTTTGGCGATATCTGGAAATTTATTGTTGATTTAAGTTATCTTATTGTCTCTATTATTCTATTTTTAAAAATTATTGAAAAACGTTATTTTAAAAAACTTAGTGAAGAAATAATTACTGATGAAGTTATAAAAGCTCCTAAAACCCCTAAAAATTCGGCTTCTTCTCCTAAAGTTGAACCTAAAATAAAGGAAGAAGTCCCTAAAAACCATTCTTCTATATCTAACTTAATAATTAACATTTGCTTAATCATTTTAAAAATTTTCTGTGCTTTTATTCTCTTTGGTCTTATTGTTTATTTAATTGGTATGGCCGTTACTATTGGAATAGCTATCTATCTTTTAGCTAAAGGGGTTTCTTACTATGGTATTCTAATTCTCTTAATTTCTTTATTCTTAGGTGGGGCTTTTATCCTAAAACTTATTATTAATTTTTTAGTTAATCATAAAGTTAAAGCTCTAAACATTGTCGGAGAATTACTATTTATTATTATTTTAACTGGTTTAGGACTAACCTTTAGCGCTATTGAAATAGCTAGTACGGAAATTATTTATAATTCAAATAATGCTAAATTTAAAACTATTAGCAAGAGTATTCCTATGCAATCTGATTTAGAAATTTATGGTTATGATAGTATTGAAATTGATAATACCTTAAATGATATAAAAATAGAATATTCTTATCCCGAATATTTAAATGATATAAATATTGAAATAGTTAATACTTGTCATGATAATTATATTTGTCTAGGCACTAATATTACCGATTTTAATTGGAGTCGTAAATACTTAGATACTTTTATTGAAAATTTAAAAGCTAAAAAGATTTATGTTAATGATTATGTTATTACCAAGAAAATTTATTTAAATAGTGATAACTATAATATTCTTATGAATAATAATGAATCAGAACTTGAAGATATAACTAAAGATATTAGAACATTCACAAGAACATTTAATGTTTTAGACGTAAATGATTCTAACGATGGCTACTATATTTATCTAACTTTGCGTGCTTTCCAAGATGAAGAAATAGCAACCGTTAAAGTTTTAAAAGATTTAGCCGATATCGAACCCAAAAATAATTATGAATTTACCTTCCGGGTTGATACCCAAGAATTAAAACCGGATTTTAATGAAGATAAAATTAATGATTTATTTACTTATTGTAACCTTTTAAGTATTAAAAAAACTAATCGCCTTGGCCTCGACCAAATTCAAGAAAGCCTATGGTCTTAATAATTAGTAAAGTATTAAACACTTTACTTTTTATTTTC